>CAMNOS010000012.1 GCA_946546925.1 uncultured Butyrivibrio sp. | reverse complement strand
TGCCGGAACAGGGAAGTCAGTCGTATAAATATATGAAGTATGAAAATATGCAGACGAAAATATGCAGACAGGAGAGTGAAGTACCAATGGATATATTTAATAAAGAGAATAAGGCAATGACCGAAGATGAGCTTTTGGGCATATCGGGCGGTGCGGGTGCAAGAAGCAGCGCAAGAATGGGCACAAGAGGCAGCACAAAGAGCGGCAGCATAAAGAGCAACGTCATGAGGATAGCCTGCTGTAACTGCGGCAATCCCTTTTATGCAGATGTTAATAAATCTGAGTGCATGTGTCCGGTATGTGGAGTCACGAATACATTTCATGGCTGACAGAAAGTTTTCGGACGGGGGTGGTGTACTGTTTTCAATTCAGAAAACCGTACGGCATCCCCTTTTTTAAGACTTACTATCCTACCCAAAAACTGTACAATCGGACACGCTTTAGCGTTATAATAGTTATATCTATGGTAAAAGGGGAGATTGTTGGCTTATGAGAGTTTCTTTTGATCTGGATGAGGTGCTGTTTGTTTCGCCCGACAACTATGAAGTGGAGCCTGAACTCAGGTTCCCGCTGAACAGAATGTTTCCGGAAAGGCTCAGGAAAGGAACCGTGTTCCTTATCAATGAGCTTCAGAGAAGAGGCTTTGAGGTCTGGGTGTACACCTCCTCATTCAGAAGCGAGGTGTACATAAACGCGCTCTTCAGACAGTACAACATTAAATTCGATTCGATCGTAAACGGGTACAGGCATAAAAAAGAAGTTCAGGGCAACAGAAGCGATACGCTGCCACAGAAGATGCCGACCCATTACCGGATATCTCTTCACATAGATGACGAAGAGGCTATTATACAAAACGCAAGGACCTGGGGGTTTCATGTGCTTCAGGTTCTGGAACCTGACCCGGACTGGACCACAAAGGTCCTGAATGAGGCAGAGAGAATTAAGAAGATGGAGGAAATACAGGCAAGTGGAAAACATTAGTATCTCAGGCGACGACAGAATTGAAAAGAAACTTAAGTTCCTTGAGGAGACTTTTATTAAGCTGGGTGCCGTGGAGACAGAGATCATAAGTCAGGGTGATGATTCACAGAGAAAAGTGTTCCTCAAAGGAGACAGGTATTACAAGGCGGGAACTCTTAAATTCCCTGATTTTGAGGAGATATACCTTGTGATCAGCTGTACGGATGAGGAGAAATATGCTCATCTTGGAATCATGGACGACGTGGATGCCTTCGCGTACAACCTCACTGACTATGAACTGGAAGAGAAGGTCCGGTTTGCTTTTGGAATTGACTGATGATCGGACAGCTATGTAAATTGAATACCTTTTTCAGAAAATACATATAAAAATGTAAAAAAATTAGAAACTCTTTATCACTGTAAACAATCAGAAAAAAAATCGTGGTATTATATGATAGGTACTACTATATTTAGTGTAATTACCAATGTCTTATTAGGGGGTATCTAATAAATGGCCAGCAATCAAGTATATCCGTTTGAAAGAAATCGTTACTATCCGGGCAAGATGCTCACAACAGCAGATTTCCAGGCAGAGCAGAGCTATCACATCAATAAGCTGCGCTTTATCAACAGTCTTATGTATGGCGCGGGAATTGTGTGTGGCTGCAGCGTTGTCAATCTGGACGACCTCTCAATCCTGATTGAGAGCGGCGTTGTCATGGACGGAAGCGGAAGGGAGATCATTATTGACACATCACTTGTCAAGAAGCTCTCTGCTATCGACGGCTTTGATGATCTTACGTCCGACACAGCATGCCTGTGTGTGCGCTTCAAGGAAAAGGACATTCACTCCGTATATGCGGTAAGTCACAAGGAATCCGACCAGGAGTACGAGTACAACCGCATCAGTGAAGGATTTGAGATATTCCTTGTGGATAAGGAAGAATTCGATGAAGGATTCGAGATGGAATCGGAGTTCCTTCAGAAGGAGACGCTTTTCAAAGGCCCTAACTTTGAAGGCTTTATTACGATGCCCACGATCGTGAGCAAGGGAAGAAATGTAAAGGCAAGGCTTGAGATCCACAAGCTTACAGGACAGGATGTGAAGTTCACCTACAAGGGAACTCTGGACATCCCCGGATTTACTGCTCCCGATGGCTCACAGCAGATAGATATGGAAGTCAATGATATTGAGCTCTCAGAAGGCGGCGTATATTGTGCTGATTACTGGATGAATGTTCAGAACGGCGCCGGAATAGAGGCCAATGTCATATTGAGAAGCGGCTCGGCTGCCGCATTTGAGAACGATAAGGCGATTCAGGCAGAGAACAGCTTTGCCATGAGGATAAGACTTTCTGAGGATTCCCCTGCTTCCATCATAAGAAGGGAGACCGGAAAGCTTTCTCTGGAGATGAGACAGGCTGTCAACGCATCAGCGATCAAGCTGGCCGAAATTGATCTGATGCGCACAGACAGTGCCTATGTGATCGAGAATATCAGAGAGATCAGCAAGAACCAGTACATAGAGCTTCCTTCACAGACAGGAAACCGCACAGATTACATGGAGTACTATGTAAAAGACGCGGATATCACTGAGAAGGCTATGGGCGCTGTACCGTCAGCTGTTAATACCCCTGTAGTTGAACCTAAGGCTAATGAACTTAAGAACGTAGCGACAGGTGTCCTTGAGATTCCTCTCGGAAGGGATGCAAGGGCCGGCGATATAAGGTATTCCGGTGAGATAACTCACGGACTTGGAAGCGGTAACGTCTATGTTTCCATTGGATACGAGTACCTTTCACAGGATCAGACCATCGGAGCAAGCGCCAAGAGCACCGTCTATGGCAACCCCGAGCTGTTCTCAAGACAGAGCCAGCAGCTGGTTGATGCCGAGACTGCAGTCAGGGTACTCAATGACAAGGGAAGCTTTGTTGTTGCAGCCAGACTTCTTCATGACGTGGATTTCCTTGTTCTCACCTACAGATGGGTAGCCATTAAGTTCCCTTCAGGAGAAGAGCTTGAGGCAGCAGACTACTATGGCAAGTCTATCACAGCCAAGACTCCTACTGTAGTCATGAGGCCCAGAGAGAACTACTACTTCGGGGTTCAGTTCAACAATATGGAGCCCTGCAGCATAACCTATGAACTTACTGCTCCCGGAAGCGGTGAAGTCACCACTGACGGAGTTTATACCGCACCTGCCAAAGAGGGTGTATATGAAGTGCGCATTTACTGTTCGGATATGCCTATGGTATGCACATATGCATATGCTATTGTCAAGTCCACTGCCACAGAGGACGATGCCGGAAGCATTAAAGAGCAGGAGAGCGAGCCTATAGTTAAGATCCCGGATATCAATCTTTGAGAGGAGCCCACATGATCTATGAATCAGGCAAAATGCGGCTCTTACCGGTTGCCACAAAGAGTAGGGGAGAAGTCAATGACTGCTACATATGCAGAGACCTGGCTTCTTCCGGGGGTATCCTGTATACCACTGTGGTGATACACCAGCATGACACCGTCAGAAAGGTCCTTGAGCTCTTCAAGTTCTCGGGAAGGACAGGTGAGCAGGTACTTATTGACGATTTTGCTGTTGGGGACAAGCATGTGCTTGTTTTTCCTTACCACAAGGAGAGACCGTTATTTGACTTCTATGAGGGGGAGTCATTGACACTGGCTCAGTGCGAAGATATCTGTATCAGCACGATTCTGGCCTGTATTACGTCAGATCTCCCATATCCAATTTTATATCTTTTACTTACTGGCGGAATGCTGAACTTATCCAGTGACGGTTCGGTCTATTTGGGGTACGAAATGGACCTTGCCAATATGGATCCGGCTATAGGTGAGAAGGAGTGCACGGATGTATGTGCCAGGACACTCCTTTTGCTGCTGCAGCCAAAGTCGGGGCAGAAAGCTACGAGTTTTTACTTGCTTGAGAAGAAGGTGGCCAACGGAAGTTACCACAGGTTTACCGATCTCTACAGGGATATAACCATTGCGGCAGTTTCCAAAAAGAAGATAACGCCATGGTTTTTAATAAAGCTCTGGATAAAGAGAAATGCAGACACCATAATAGGTGTCCTGTTCTGGATAAGCCTGATCCTGGGAATATTTGCCCTGAGCATAATTGCTTCAAGATTTTTCCTGGGCGGCAATTCCTGGTTTAGACTTCTTTTTAATACATTCAAGAAGATAGGTACGGAGAGTTTGCTTCAGTAAGGGAGAAACTGCAGATGGCATCAACGAGCTTCCGAAACAGAATAATAATTGTCCTTTATATAATCAGCTTTACTCTTTCACTTTTTATCTTTTCCTATGTGATGAGCAGAGTATCGATAAGTGTTGAGTACACCGCTTTTTCTGACTACGCATCAAGCGGAAGCGACATCTATTATGCTCAGAACATCAAGGGAAGCGGTGTGATCTTTAAGATGAACGGAAAAGGCAGGGTGTCTAATCTGTTCCTTTCAAAGAGCCTGGGTGACACAAGGGTTCTTGGAGTTTCAGTCTATGACGGCAACGTGTATGCTGTCCTTTCCGGCTTTCTGGAGACACCCGATGAGGGAGATGATGATGCTCTTAGCAGCACACCAACATACACACTGGTGTGCCTTGATAAGAAGCTTGATCTTCAGACCAAAACTCCAAGGTTCGCTATTGATGATGATGAGGTTGTATGCGGATTTTCTGCAGAAGGAAGCGGACTCTTTGTCACCACATTAAGCAGCGACGGCTCATATGTTAAGGTCTACGGAATTGATGCATCGCAGCTGCGCGATCCCAAGGAAGTTGTAAATGATGACATCAAGGTTGAGTCATTAAGATCCAAGAGAAGCAGCAGCGGACGCTTTTTTGCAGATGCTGTTTACAGAAACGGAGATCTTTATGTAAGGACAGACAGTGATGTTCCTCAGGGTGTATTCGAGATCGACTCTTATATCGCCAGTGCCGTGTCTAATATGAAGCTGAGCATCGGACAGCTCTTTACACTGTACTCAACCTATATTATCTGGTATGTTGCGGCGCTCATCATCTGGGCAGTGATCCTTAATCTGCTTATCAGAACATTTGAGAACAGGAACAGGACTTTCTACTACATCCTGCTGGCTGAAGTGGTGCTGTTTATGATCGTTGGAATCGGCACCTACGCTGTTGCCAGGGGCTATTCCAATGCAAGAGAGGTAGAGCACTCAAGATTTGCGGCATCATCTCTTGTGGCTCTTTCTGATGCGGCTGGAATTGATGAAAACAGCAATTTTTCCGACAGCTCTTTTTACGATTCTGAGAGATACAAGGTGATCAGGGAGAATATCTCTGAGTTTATTAAAAGAGAAGGAAATGCTGACATTTTCTATGATGTATTCGTATATAGACTTAGAGATTCGGTAGTATATGCAAGTGCCAGCGGAAGAAATCTTCAGAGGATCGAAGAGATCTACGGACTGGATATGTCTTCACTTACAAGGGCCCTGACAGTTGGCGAGAGGTTCGGAGCTGTTGACTTTGTATGTGAGGGCCAGGACTACAGGGCTATCGGAGTTGCGACACAGAACTTTTCACCGGACTATGCTCTCGTGGGTATTATAAATGACACCTCCACGGACGCTTCGGTATTTGTTGACAACAAGGCAGTATTCATATCGTTCCTTTTAATCTTTGCCACTGCCAGCGCACTGGTTGTGCTTATCTGGTGGCTCCACATGAGGGATCTTACGGCGCTTGAGGGAGCTCTTTCAGCCGCAGCGCTTGGGACCAAGCTTCCGGACAGACCCTTGACCATTGGACGTGATGTCAAGGATATGTGGGATTCGGTTGTTGAGATCAACAAGAGGATTGATGAGATTGAATATACCAAGGTAAGGATTCTGGAAGCATATTACAGATTTGCACCCAAGAACGTAGAAAAAGTACTTGGAAAGAAGTCCATCATGGAAGTGGTAAACGGGGACAGCGCAGCTATTTCCGGAACCATAGGAATGATCGGAATCGATGTAAGAGGCGGAAGAAGACAGAAGAAGGTGGACAGCATCGTCGGTGCCATCGGCAAGTTCCAGAAGGAACACGAGGCAATTGTAATAGGCAAGGCCTCAGACATGTCTGGACTTCAGCTTCTCTTTACCCAGACCGAGAAGGGCAGTACCAGATTTTTCATCGAGCTGTTCAATAATCTGGTCAAGAACGGAGATCAGGAGAATTTCTCGACAGTACTGTTTTATGACAGGATGAAGTTCGGGGTTATAGGCAGCGATGAGGAATCGACGACCTATATGCATTCAGACAACCAGGGGCTTATCTACAGGATAAGCAGCTTCATCACCGAGCACAGGCTTGGACTTGTGATAACCGACACGGTAAGGGACAGGGAGAACATACAGCTTCCGCTTCGTTTAATGGGCTATGCGGGAAGAGATTCAGACGGCAACATGGTAAGACTCTATGAGGTACTCGATGCCCATCCCGCCAAGGTGAGGGCTGACAGGATCTCCACACTTGCAAGATATGAGGAGGCACTTCGCCTCTTCTATGAGAAGGACTTCTACATAGCCAGAACCAAGTTCTCAGAGCTTTTAAAAGAAACTCCGGACGATACTCTCATTAAGTTCTACGTGTTTGAAAGTGACAGATATCTCAATGAGAGTGCTGAGGGTGATGCGCACAAGATCATCAACTTTGGATGAAGGGGGCTTATAAATGGGTGGTGGTAACGGCCTGCTTGGTATTCTGATCCAGACCATCAAGTCCAGGATGACCGGACTTGTTACCAAGTTTAAGCTTTATACAAACTGGAACTTCATTAGGACCAAGATCGTTGCAAGGATACGTGATTTCTTTGCAAGTCTTCTGGGTGTCAAGCCGAGGAATAAAGACGACTACTATACCATCGGAAGATGGATGTTTTCAAAGCGTCTTCTCTATGCCCTTGTTATCATAGTGGGCGTTGTGAGCATCTGGTACATAACAACTGAGACCAGTCTGTTCAGAAATTTCTCGGAAGACGGCATAAGGACCTACAAATACAATGCATTCAGGTTAAGAACCGCCAAGGGGCACGTGAAGATCACGGGCAAGAGCGGCTATGTCGCCTACGACGGGAATGTTGAAAACGGGTATGTTACAGGTGATGGCACCCTCTACAACAAGGAGGGAAATGTAGTCTACACCGGAACCTTCGACCAGAACAAGTATGAGGGGCTTGGCAATCTCAATTATGAGGATGGCAATCCCAAGTACAAAGGAAACTTCCACGAGAATCTTTTTGAGGGAGACGGAACCCTGTACAGACAGGACGGCAGCAGAGCTTATTCGGGGGCTTTCTCAAGGGGAGTTTTCCATGGCCTTGGAACTTTGTATGACACAGGCGAAAATGAGATCTACACCGGTTCATTTGCGATGGGGTACATCGTTTACTCCGAGCTTTTAGGTAAGAGCGTGTCTCAGGTTTCTGAGTGCTACAAGGGACACAGGGATCTGTTTACCACAGAGACCGAGTCGGTTGCCTACATGGACGGCATAAATGCCATTTATCACGCGGTAAGTGATCAGGAGGCTCTTGACGACGAGGAGACAGTGGACAGCGTATACGTTCTCTCTGATGAATGTAATATAGGCGGCGAGCTCCTTGATACGGTATCAGAGATCACGGAGGTTCTGGGGGAACCTTGCTACGAGGGCAACTCCAACGTAATCCTCCCCGAGGCCATAGCTATCAATACGATAAAGAGTACAAAGACCACATATCTTGACAGGGTTGAGATGGATCTTAATCAGGAGTTTTCTGATGTGGCCGAGGTCAACAGCTTTGACAGAGATTATGTTGTTTATATCTATTCCTACAGAAGA
The DNA here is from genome assembly GCA_946546925.1 of uncultured Butyrivibrio sp. GTDB lineage: Bacteria > Bacillota > Clostridia > Lachnospirales > Lachnospiraceae > Butyrivibrio. Next base: position 28,988 of record CAMNOS010000012.1, on the reverse strand, counting down.
GGCGATGTGATGTACAACTTTGTCTGCAGGGAAAAGAGCGATAACTTTGAATTTTATTATCTGACAGGTGCAGGAGATGAGAGTGCTTGATTCTTTTTGCAAACCGAATATGGGTAAGCGCCTCTTTGCCGGCATAATGGCGGCCGTATGTGCAATGTCGGTCATGTCAGGTTCTGTTTTTTCTATAGAAGCTCTGGCTGCGCCACCGATGCCGCAGAAGCTTACGCTTGCAGCAGCAAGGGCGCTTGCGGTGCAGAACTCCACTGAGTATGAGAGTGCAGAGATCTCGGTTGAGAGCAAGAAGGCCTCCTACGAGAGTGCGGTCAAGGCCGTTAAGCTCAAGGAGACCAGCATGAAGCAGTTCAGATGGTCACCGCTTCTTAGTTTCAAGTTCCCTCAGGAACCTAATCTTGCAGAGGCTTCAGAATTTAAATTCAAGCCGATAGCCAAGCAGTATGAGATAAATGTTGCCGAGCACAAGTACGCCGACATGATCTTTGCAATCAATGAAAAGGTCAATAACCTCTACTGCGATATAGTGGTACTTCAGGAGACAATTGCTTTTAATGAGAGCCGCCTTGAAGCCACACAGGAAGGACTTGCCAAGAATGAGGCAAGGCTAAGGCTTGGAACCGCCAACAAGAGCGATGTGGACAAGCTTGAGAAGAAGGTAACCACCCTTACCAACAAGATTGCCACTGACAGAAGGAGCCTTGAAGCTGACCTTAAGAAGATGTCAGGCATGGTGGGTTTTGACGTTACTACCCAGTACACTTTTGAGAAGCCCTTTGTAGAGGCAACTCTTGAGAGATCGCATCTTGACGGACTTATGAAGTATACAAGTGACAGAGATCAGACATACTATGAGGCCTGCATCACTGAGTTTACTTCAAGGTCTGAGCTCACCACCAACTCGGGTCTCATGAAGCAGCACTACGGAAGTGAGTACGGAATGATCTCCTCCTATGTCAGCGCAGCTCTCAACGGAAGCCCGGTCAACAAGAAGGCTTTCAGCAAGGATTACAAGGATTTCCTCACTCAGATTGACAGCCACTGGAAGGGCAAGAAAAAGATATTCTGGTTTTTGAAGCTCCCGAAGATCTGGTTCAAGGGAGATCTCGACGGAACCAGATACATTGAGGACGACCCCACAGTCCTGCAGCAGAACGTTTTAGACTACGCACAGGCACTCAATGACAAGATAGCAGCCAAAGAGGAGCTTGATCAGAGCGTTACGGATACATTTAACAATTACATTTCCGTCCGTAATTCGTATAAACAGTATATAAAAGATGTGGATGATGCACAGGAGGATCTCAGAAAGGCATCACTTCTCAACAGGAAGGGCGAGCTTACCTTTGAGGAGTACGACTCACAGATGGACAGCTACGAGGAACTTCAGAACAGTATGCTGGATGCCATGAAGCTCTACACTACCACACTCAATTCCTTCGACAGGCTGACCTGCGGCGGAATAAGTGCACTTCTTTCCGGTACTGATGCAGATATGCACACGGCCGTTGTGGGCGAGAGCTACATCGAAGAGAACACTGCTGACGGAGCCTACTATACACTGGAATCCATAGTCCAGGGCACTGAGTTTGAACTTACACTTCATATTCCGGACGATTTTGAGATTGATCTTACCGATTATGAGTTGTGGGTGAACAACGTACAGGTTGGAACAAGGACCAGGAGTGATAAGAAGCTGCGGCACCTGGCTCTGTCATTTGATATGGTGTCGGAGGCGATCATAAGGCTCTATAACGGCGACGAATTCGTTGACGACGTGGCCATCGACCCGACTGTAGAATCCGGACCTCTGATCGTAAGAAGCGGCTATGAGATAAAGAGAGACCTGCCGGGACAGATCGGAACCTTCCTCATAGAGAGAAATATGACAACAGGCCTTGTGGAACTGACCTTTACAATGAACACAGAGGCAGCAACCGTGACAAAGTATAAGGTCAAGAATGAAGAGGGTAAGACTCTTGGAAAAGATGAGTTTACCGATATAGACAAGCCTCTTAAATATGTGGAACTTCTGAACCAGTCGCTAGACGATCTGACTGTCGAGTTCTATGACGACTCAGAGGCACTTGTGGAAACTGCAAGATTTGATTCTGCAAACTCAGCAGTACTCCGAAAGGAAGATTACTAAATGAAACTTTCAAAGCTCTTTTCTGAAAAGTTCATAAAAAGAGGTATCGCTGTTGTTCTTGCGGCGGCAGTCCTTTCAGTTGTGTTTGGCAAAGGCGTTGTGACCAGGGCCATATTTGACCCGGACAAGGCTGTGACCTATGAGCAGCTCAGCGCCAGGACTACGATTGAGGACTCGGTACTCTTTATCGGTACCTACATTGTTCACAAGGATGCCCTCACAGACGATATCTATGAGAAGGCAGTTGATTCTGCTTCAGAATCGGGCCAGAGCAATGTCTACTACAAGTCGGAATTATCCGACGGGCAGTGGTTTGAGACCGGGATAATAGACAACGGTATCCAGGGCATCTCAACTGCAGGTAATCCGGAGAGTATAGATACCATAAATCCTCTCTATGTAACTTTTTATATTGGATCCGACGGAATCATGAAGGATGCCAAGACTCTTGCTTCAATGAATCCCTTTGACGTTCCCGATCCATATGATCTGTCGTCACTGCCTGAGCTTGACCCCATAAGAACGCAGTACACCATGTCGGAGTCCAAGACCACGATCTCGCAGGAAGATTTTCTGAGCAACAAGAATTCCAATGACTCAGGCAACCTTCGAAGCGATGTTTACTATTATCAGCTGCTCTCGACTTTCTTTTCACTGGATCTTCGTGATGCTCAGACTGATAAGTGTGACCAACAGCTTGCAGCCCTCAATGAATCCTATATCGCGCTCAAGGCGGCAGGTTCAGATGAGGAGGCAGAGCTTGTATATGACCTCATGAGCAAGGTGGATGCCACAAGAAGGCTTCTCATCATGGAGAGGCTCTCAGAGATCGACAACAACCTTCTCTCCAAGCTCAACGAACTTGCAACTGGCACTTACTACACGCCTTACGGCAACTTCAAGGATTCAAGTGAGGACAAGGACAAGGCTTCCCAGCCCGATTACAATTTAAAGCTCGAGGATGCCAATAAGCACGACTTCAGTTCATCACCTACAGTTATGGATCCGATCATCCGTGAAATGTTCAAGAGACTCGGTATACTTGGTTCTTCAAGCGGATGGTGGACAGTTCTTGAAGATTATGAAGTCGATAAGAGACAAAGAGCTGAGGAAGCCAACAGTGAAAACGATGATTATGTTCCGGACAATGCTCCAAGCGAGTATCCTTTCAGCGAGGACTCAGCTATTGTAGAAGCCATCGGAACATCAATGGGCAACTGTAACGACAGCTACAACACCTACAGAGCCAAAGCTCTCATAGATTCCGATGATCTTCTTGCTCATGTTATCTACGATTACAGCAAAGAGATAATAGAGCAGACATCAGGAGCAACAGTAGGCGGACCTATAGCATTTTTGAAGCACGCCACCAATATCCAGGAGAACAACATAAGCGACAAGGACGGCGAGCTCTCACTTCTTCAGACAAGCCTTCTTTCTATGGCAGCCGGAAGATACAGCAGCGCTGCAACAGCCGGTGCAGGAAGCGACTACCGGGCTGCTTCCTCGGAAGGAGCCAAGAAGACGGCCCTTGAGGGACAGAAGGTCACAGAAGAGACGCACAGGACAATGCTCCAGTTCCTGATAGAAGCAATGAGGCAGAGGGACACCGCTCCTAATGCTCTTGAATATGTCAATCAGAGGATAAGCATAACGGAAGAGCTCTTAAAGGAGATTCCGGATGATGAGTTCAAACCCTACTCAACCTCCTCGGTTGAGGCACATCTTGCATGGCTCAGAGAAGAGGCACAGAAGATAATCGATTCTGACGAGTCGCTTCGCAGCAAGCTTGATGAGCTCCTTGCCAAAAAGGCAGAGCTTCAGGGAAAGAGAGACAACTGCCTCGACAACAACGATCTTGCGGGCGCCAAAAAATATGACGCGCTGATCGCAGCTGTTGACAATGATATCAACAGAGAATCCGGCGGAAACGGAGCCGGAGGCGACGGATCGGGAGACGGATCGGGTTCGGGAAGCGGATCCGGAGACGGTTCAGGATCAGGATCAGGATCAGGCTCAGGATCCGGAAGCGGATCGGGCTCAGGATCAGGTTCCGGTCAGGGCAAGATGGCAGACTCACTTCTTGACAAGGCTATGTCAAAGCTGGCGGATGATGCGGGAGCGGATCTTTCCGGTATAGCAGATGCTCTTGCGGGACTCGGAGAAGAGGATAAGCTCAAAGATCTGGCCGATAAGGCAGCAGCCAGCGGAGCGTCAGCAGATACCCTTGCAGGTATCAAAAACGCGCAGGATTCCCTGAACGCATCGAAGACGGGACCTGACTCGGCAGCACTTCTTGCACAGCTGGAAGCTCTTTTCGGAAAGAGCCTGGATGAGATGAGCGAGGACGAACTTGCAGTTGCGGCAGCCACACTCTCAAAGCTCTCCAGAATGGGAGTTTCAGCGGCTGAGAGCCTTACAAAGCGGACGATAAACATGATGCGCGACAAGAACAACAGGTTCCTGTTTGGGCAGTATCCGCTCAATAAAGCAACTGAGTATGTTGATATGAATACCATATCCAACTGCACCGATTTCAGATATTTTTATGATGATTCCAAGGCAACCGCTACCATGACAAGGGGGTCGCTCGTATATATATTCAAACGGGGATCTGATGTGATGTACAAAGAGAGCACAGACTCCGAGGGAGAAACACTCACTGAGAAGGTTGCATACAGCGGAGTTGTATATCTGGCAGAAAAAGATTCGCTGAACTACTTCGGGTGTGACGCAGAATATGCATACGGAACAGAGTACGCGATCTGTCTTCCTCCCGCCAAGCAGGCAGCAGTTGATAATTATGTAAAAGAGCTTCAGGAGTATTTCAAGGAATAAACAGAAAGGTAATGGTCGATATGGCTGATTATCCTATTATTTCAGACGTAAGCCAATTTATTGTAAAAACCCTGAGGGACAAGATGTGCCCTGAGCCTATCCCATCCCCCAATAATATCGAGATTTCCTCACCTCTTTCCCAGGATGTGGACTATCTGGTTGGGGTGTACCTCTACGACATGAGGGAGGATGTGGAAGTTACCACACCCAGATATATTCAGAAGGGAAGGGCACAGATAACAAAACCGCCAAGACCGTATTCTCTTTATTATATGGTCTTTATAAACGGATCCGGCCAGATGGGCCTTAAGGATCCCGATATGCAGAAAATCATTGGAAAAATAGCGCAGATAGTGAACGACAACAGTTCAATATCACCCAATGAGCTCCAGTCATGGCTGGAAACGCAGGAACCTCCGATAGTACTGTCTCAGGCGAAGATAAGTCTGGAGGAAAAGGTGCGGGTATGGCAGGCCATCAATAAGCCCTATCAGATGAGCCTGTTCTACAGGGCGGCTCCCGTTTACCTGTCAAGTGCAGAATCTATCTTGACTCCTCGCGTAACCGATGCCAGCTTTGAGATTGGAGTAACAGGCGAAGAAAGGGGGCACAGCTAAAAAGTGACAGTAGTGATTACAGCGAAGTTATCACTTGCAGTAAGACTTGTGGATACTACCACAGGAAGAGAACTTGCTGAAAACGACGTCAGGTTTCTGAAGGATGGAAGATTCTTACATCCCATCAGAAAAGGAAATGGGCTTTACGTCTTCGTAAACACAAGCAGGGAAGAGTTTCCCATGCAGATAAATGCTTACGGATATGACCCATATGACCTCGAAGTTGATTTTGATGCGCTGGATCCAAGGCTTCCCATGATCGATATTTTCCTGATGCCGTCAGAGAAAAACCGATTGGGAGGAACGGTACTGAAAGTTTACGGAACCCTTTCAAAGCTCGAATATATCGAAGCTGTTAATCTGAACAGCCCGATAGCCCTATTCCAAAGTGCGCAGGAGAAAAAAGGAACCTGTACAATGAATCTTTTGCCTGTGCGCGCGGGCGGTGGATGCATGCTGGATGCTATCAGCTATGCAGTGGCCTCTGAGACATGTGAGCGCTACGATGTCTTTGAAGTCAGACAGCAGAATGCACCACTAAGTGTCATTTTAAAGGAGCCTCTTGAAAAAGAGCACAAGCTCAATGACAAGATCTTCCGTATCGTTTACGGAAGGGCAGGCCCGGATGGGCAGTTTGTCCTTAAGGTCAGAGACGACTCCTCATTGTTACCTTATCTGCTTCATTTCAAAGCGGGTGAGGACGAATACTTCAGAAAAATTGATTTTTCTGAGGAGAAAGGAGAGATCGATCTTTTAAAGGATGCAGTAAAACAAGAGCCAGAGACCGGAAAGGAAGAAAGTAAGGATGAGTAATCTTGTAACAGCGACAGGAACGGCAGTGTGTACAATGGGAACTGCGCCGGCACCGATTAAGGTTACCAGCCAGGCCAAGGTTCTCGCAGGCGGTAAGCCCTGCGGATCCATTCAGGATTCTCAGAGTCTTGCCAATGTAGGACCATTCGGAATGTGCACGTCACTGGCCAATCCCCAGGTTGCGGCAGCTACCGCAGCGGCACTTGGAGTTCTTACTCCACAGCCCTGTATCCCGGCTCCTGCAGGTACCTGGATACCGACAAAACCAAAGGTTCTTATCGGCGGCAAACCCTGTCTTACAAATGATTGCAAACTGGTCTGCGCATACGCGGGACAGATATCAATTACCAATCCCGGACAGGTCAAGGCAACAGCACAGTAAAATCAAAGAAAAGAGGTAAAGTATATGGCAGAGTATTTATCACCAGGCGTATACGTTGAAGAATATGATAACTCTCCACGGAGTATCGAAGGCGTAGGTACAAGTACAGCAGGCTTTATCGGACTGGCAGAGAAAGGTCCCCTTGAGGGCGCACCCCTTCTTGTAACCAGCATGAGAAGCTTCAAGCAGCAGTTTGGCGGCTTCCTCTCAGAGTTTGGCTATGGCGAGTACCGCTACCTGGCTAACAGCGTTGAGCAGTTCTTTGACAACGGAGGAACAAGATGCTACGTAATGCGTGTTGCTCCAAGAGATGCAAAGCCTGCGACAGCAAAAAAAGGACTTTTATCCGTAACAGCATCAAGCCCCGGAACATGGGGAAACAAGATCCAGATTATGCTCTCAACCAACAAGAAGCGTAAGTTACAGCTTGTTGAGAAGACAGATGCAGGATTTACAGCAAAGACTCTTGATGGATTCAGAGAGGGAGATCTTGTTGAGTTTGAAGGAACTTACACCAGGATCAAGACAATCTTTGATAGGACTGTTACCTTTGAGGATGATCTTCCCGATTCAGCAGTTGATGCTGATATCATTCCCAAGGCTCTCCTTTATCTTGTGACTGTAGACATGTCAGTTCGCTTCGGCGATGACGTTGAGAACTACACAGAGCTCTCATTCAACACCCAGTCACCAAGATACATCGGCTCAAGACTTGCAGGCAGCGATATCATCAAGGTTGACGTTGCTCAGCAGAAGACCGCAGGAAACCCTGTGGCAGATATCCTTGGTGATGATGTGACAGACGGCGTGTTCTTCCTTGACGGCGGAACAGACGGATCGGTTTCCAAGGTTGATGCCTCCACCTATATCGGTGAGGACAACGGCCCCGGAAAGAGAACAGGTCTTCAGGCATTCATGGAGAACAACACAGTCAGCATGATGGCTATGCCGGGAATCACAATTCCCGAGGCAGTAGTTGCTCTCGTAGCTCACTGCGAGAGACTCAGAAGCCGCTTTGCAGTACTTGATATGCCTAAGGAGATGTATAAGACAGCTGATCTTATCGGATACAGACAGATGGTTGATTCCACATACTGTGCTATGTATCATCCATGGATCCAGGTATTCGACAGATCCTCCAACAAGGCTGATTTTGTTCCTCCTTCAGGAGCAGTAATGGGTGTTTACTCCAGAACAGATATTGACCGCGGTGTACACAAGGCACCTGCCAATGAAGTTGTATTCTGTACCGGACTTTCTGTTAACTATACCAAGGACGAGCAGGATATCCTCAATCCCGAGGGAATCAACCTCATCAGGACACTTCCCGGACAGGGTATCCGCATCTGGGGCGCAAGAACAGCTTCCAGCAACAGCGCATTTAAGTATGTCAATGTCAGAAGGCTCTTCATCTTTGTTGAGGAGAGTATCAAGGCCAACACCAACTGGGTTGTATTCGAGCCCAATGATCCTACTCTCTGGCAGAGAGTTAATCTCACAATTTCCAACTTCCTTGACGGACTTTGGAGAAACGGAATGCTCGCAGGCGATTCTGCAGCAGAGAGCTATTTCGTAGAGATCGGACCTTCCACAATGACAAGAGACGACATCATGAATGGCAGACTTATCTGCAACATCGGTATTGCACCATCCCGTCCTGCAGAGTTCGTAATCTTCAGAGTAACACAGCATACCTCTGAGGCTGGCGGCGAAGGATCAGAAGAATAATAAACAGAAAGGAGTCATAGAGTATGGCTACTGGAGCATATGATAACGGTAAAGGTTCAGCCTATCCGTTAACAAAAATGAATTTCCTCGTAACCGTGGATTCCATTGCAGGTACTGCAGCGTTTTCAGAGGTTACGGGCATAGAGGCAACTGTTGATGTTATCGAGTTCCGTCAGGGCAATTCCGGATCTCTTGCACCGGTTAAGATCCCCGGACTTGTAAAGCACGGAAATGTTACATTGAAGATGGGGTACATCGTATCCAGCCCCTTCAAGACATGGGTTATGGAGTGTGTCAGCGAGATGCGTGGACAGATCCCTCGTCAGAATGTAACTATCGAGCTCATCGATATCAATTCCGGCGCACCCACATCTGTGGTTACATCTTCACAGGGTGCAAGGCAGTGGACACTGACCAATGCCTGGGTAACAAAGTACACAGCACCTGATATGGATGCCAAGAACAGTGATGTTGCTATTGAGTCTGTTGAGATAGCATACGAGGAGCTTGTAATTCCTAACTAAACTAAAGTATTTACTTGTTTTAAAGGCGCAGGAGCATGTCTCCTGCGTCCCATAAAGCAAATAAATAAGGGATCTTAACAGGAGGATTGTATGGAAACGATTTATGATTTTACTCTTCCAAAGGGGTATATCGATGGGGCAGGTAATGTGCACAAAAGAGGCAGGATGAGGCTTGCGACTGCGGGCGATGAGATCTCGGCGACAAGGGATCCGAGAGTCCTTGCAAATCCCTCATATCTGACAATAGTTATCCTCAGTAAGGTAGTGACAGAGCTTGAAGGAATGGATGCCGTTACGGCGACCACGATAGAGCAGCTCTTTACTGCCGATCTTGCATTTCTGCAGGACATGTACCAGAGGATCAACGACGTGGAGCCACCCGTAATGCAGTGCGTCTGCCCTGACTGCGGAAGGTCCTTTGAGGTGCCGATAAATTTTACACAGGAGGGCTGAGGCTCTATCCCAAGGATGATCTCTACAGGGAGATGTCTTTTATCTCCTACTACTTCCACTGGGGACAGGACGAAGTAATGGCCCTAGAGCACGCCGAAAGGCGCAGATGGTGCAGCGAGATATCCAGTATCAACAAGAGTCTTAATCCCTCCAAGAAGAGCAAGGAAAAGAGCATTTTTGATATGAAGCCAACGAGGTGAGCTAGATGCCCAGAAGCTATATTATAAGGAACGACAATACCAATAATATAAATGCGGACTGGAAAGAGTACACAGGCGGCGCGGGAGTCGGAGAGGCCTATGCACTTGGCAACACCGATTTTGATGCCATCTATAATCCGATAACTGCATTTAATTTCGTACTTGAGGTAGAAGGTATATACTTTCTGCCTGTTAAGACTGTCCGGGCATTCACCAAGGAGAACGAATTCGAGTACATCAGAGAAGGCGGCGTCAATGATTATGTACACATGAAGAGGAAGCCAATCAGTAAGCCCTTTACCTTCCAGATAGAGAGATATGTGGGAACAGAGAGATTTCTTGATCCACTTGCAAACGGCACAGAGCTCATACTTCCGCTTATTCTTTATGTATACAGACACAGATCCAGGCAGGGTCTGACAGCTTCGGCTCCCGCCTGGCCTGCGAGGGTATATACTTTTACAGGCTGTACTGTAATGAGCAAGGAATACGGCGAATTGAACGCCGAGAAGTCAGGAATAATCACAGAGACCACGACCATAGCCTACAGGGAGCTTGTGGTACTCACCAACGGCTGGCAGTCCAAGTCGGAGGATGAGGAGTGGGAACCCGGCAAGCAGAAGGACAAGGATGGTCCGGGACTTACAACCAAGTATGCGGCATTTCAGCCTGACGATGACAAGAGCAAGGCAACTTATGTATACGAATGGGTTACGGAAAACGGTGTTACCAGGCAGAAAGTCAAGGAGGGAAGTCCTTACAGCTTCTATAAGCCCGCCTGGGACGGAACCAAGGATGGAGAGACCTGGGCCAAGAAGAGCACTCCGGATGAGCTCGACGCGACCTACAATGTTGAGACTGTTGACGGCGTATCCACTGTGACGAGAAAGGACAAGTCAGACTACAACAGAGCGCCGTATGAGATCAAGACTGATAAGGCCAAGGCCAAATATGCCAAGGAGTCCCCGATAGATACCAACGAGGGCGAGAGGATATACGACACCAAGGAGATGCCGGATGGCCAGAGAAATGTACAGAGAATCGATCACGCTCAGATAAACAAGCCATCCTGGGACGGAAGCAAGGGCTACAAGGTATCCTGGGCAAGTCCGAGCGGTCCCGACAAGGCAGATACCACCTACAAGGTGACCACCAAAGACGGCGTTCAGACGGTGACAAGAATAGACAACTCCCAGTACAACGCCGGTGCCTACGACTTTGCTACAGACAAGACGAAACTTAAGAGAGCTCAGGAGGCTACCGTTGATAAAAATGCGGGAGCACCTATCTACAAGAAGGATAAAAAGGACAGGATAACCAGAAACGATGATGCCCAGATGAACAAAGCTCCTTATGATTACAAGAAGGACGGAGAGAATGTCAAGTGGGCAAAGCAGGCTCCGAATGATGAGAGCGGTGAAAAACCTGAAGTAAAGGAGCCGGGATATTACGACGGCGATACCACAACGCCCAGGTGGGCTGCACAGGCAGTAAATGACGAGAGTGGTATTGAACCCGAAGTAAAAGCGCCGGGCTACTATGACGGGACCACAACAAAGCCAAGATGGGCAAAGCAGGCTGCCAATGATGAGACCGAAGCCAAACCGGTTGCAAAAGCGCCGGGCTACTATGACGGCGTTACCACTGTTCCCAAGTACGCCCAGACTTCACCTCTTGACAAGCCCCTTGCCACACCGGTGACCTGGCCGCCCACAAGAAGGGCACTCATGGCTGAAAACCTTAAGAAATGAGGATGTTAAATAGATGCTGACAATTTCCGCTCCCATAGAAATTAAGGCAAAAAGTACATATATCAGGGATCCGGAGAGTTTTTACCACAGAATAATCGGCAATTATTCCCTCATGGAGACGCAGGTCACTGAGGAGGATCTCCTCCACATAACCGCCACACCGCCTGAGATATACGTTCAGGAAGGTGAGGGGATGACAAGCATCCTTGCTCACAACGAGAGAAATGAGACCAACCTCAATAAGGTGGACATTCTCAACAACGTGATCAACAGGATCGTGGTATCCGCCGACATGGACCTGACCTATCAGGACAGGGTATTTATCACTGACGCACTCTATAAGCTCGGGATACGGGATGAGAAGCGGTTCATGAAAGCCTTCTATCAGATGGCTGAGGAGACCAGAAACACCAACACCCTCATCAACTTATATCTTGAGAGAGGCGGAGAACTCAGAGACCTCATAGAGAGCATTGAGACCAGGGAAAAAGAGCTTTCGAAAGCCGAAAGCGAAGTCATCGAAAAAGAGAGGGAGAACTTCCTCTACACAAGAGTGATGGACAGGCTTAAGACCGGTGCAATCTATCAGATAGTATCAAACTTCAACAGGACTACTCTTGACAATGAGATAGATGCAAGGGAATTCTCCATAGCCAACCAGAGCTATACAGCCCAGCATATTCTTCTTTCAGTCTTAAGACAGAGAGCCGGTGTAGGAGAAGAAAACCTGGTGTTTTTAAACGGCAACACCTACGAGGAGACAATTGAGAATCAGGAGAACCTCACAAGCACTGTCAAAAATGAGCTGACGGCAGCAGTCCTTATGGACATGGTAAAGAACATCTACCACACGGGCTTTGACAGGTTCTATAACAACAACGATACATTTTACAGCTTTGAGGATACTTTTTTCAAATCCTCTGACCAGACCTTCCTTCGCCTCATAGGCGGACCGCAGGAGATGTACTTCACAGAGGAGAACAACGCAGAGAACTTCTATACAGAGAACAACGCCCTCACAAAGAGCGAGATCGAGCTTTTGGAGTCTAAGCCCGATGGGGAGATGAGTGAGGAGGAGATACAAAGACTCACCGAGACAGTAAATGCAATAAACATCCAGAATGAGAAAAGGCGCAGGGAGTATGTAAGGACACTCGAGAAGATAAGGAAGAAGACTCCTGCTGCAAAGCAGCCTGACAGGATGGCCAAAACGAGAAAGGATGCAACCCTTGCACTCACCAATCCCCAAAAGCTCATGGAGGAGCTCTCTGAGAGGGGGGAGAAGGCGGTTAAGAAAGAGAGTGAGATACTCACCGAACTAAAGGGAATAATCCCGGATGAGTCCCTCAGAATATACCAGATTCTGGAGCAGTACTATCAGGGCAACACTGATGTGGTCAACAATATTATGAGAAGAGCCGATGTGGGCGAGCTCATATATGATTCCGAGGCAGGTCAGCTCCTTGACAGACTTGACGAGGACAGTGAAAAGAAGGCCAAAAGAAGGGATGAGATAATCACAGAGCTCAGGGAGGTCCTGCCGCAGCAGTCGCAGGAAGTCCACAACCTTCTTCAGAAGTATTTCGAGGGTGACTTAAGTGTAATAAACAACAACCTGCTCAGAAATACGCAGCTGGATGAGCTGATATACGATATTTCCGGGACGGAACAACCCGGAGAGGCCCAGGGAGCTTCTGCCAAAAAGAGGGATGCCGATACGGAGGAATTCCTCAAAAAGGTCAGAGAGGCCAGAAGAAAAGAGGAAAAGAGCCGGGGCAGCGTAAAAGCCCGGAAGGGTCCGGTGGAAACCGTGCACAGGGTCAATGAGACGCTCACTTCGGAGGAACTCAATGAGCAACTGAGCATGATGGAGACCAATATCCAGAAGCAGATCAAAAAAGACGTAGACACCCAGGTGGTGACAGAGAACCACGTGACACATCAGACGGAGGTCCGCACAAACGACACACAGGTCAGACATCTTTCCGCAAGAGATGTGGAGCAGCTGGTTGAGAACGGAGTTCAGAGCAGAATGAACAGCATCAGCAATCAGGTACTTAATAAGCTTGAGAGGCAGATGCGAAACGAGAAGATGAGACGCGGCTATTAAAAGAGCGCATCAGATAGGAAGGAGAAGAAAAAATGGGTGGAATGTTAGATAATGTCGCATCCAGTGCTGCGGGAATGCTGACCGACGGCGCCGGTGAAAAAGCCATTCTGTATATTTTTCTTACTGACCTGAATGAACTGAAGAAAATGTCAAAGCAAGAGGCCAAGAAGTTTATCAGTGAAGAGGGCGCAGCGCTCAACTATCTTCAGAATGACCTTCTTGGGTCCGTAAAGAGCCGGATCAGCATGGATTCGATCAAGAACAGCGTAAAGAGCATCAAAGACAAGACGCTGAGCACCGACAACGATATCGGTGAGATTTATCAGCCTGTGGGCTCTGATGCCAAATTTATAAAATTCAAGGTGCAGTACAATCCGGCGACCATAAGACTTTATTCCGTTCACGGTAAAGTACAGTCCAGAAAAGGTGAAGAGGGAATTGACAAACTGAATGTGTACAACTTCACCGGAAAGAGCAAATTGTCTTTTGACCTCATATTTGATGATTGTGACAACATGAATGCCTTTGGCCTTAATGATGCGGTCAATGCCAATCTGACATCTCTTGCTGAAAAGGGCTATAACACCTTCAAACACGGTGGCAGCAACTACAGTGTGAGAAAGAAGATGGATGCGATCCTGTCACTTCTGTCAACGGCGGCGACCCAGCAGGTGATCTTCTTCTGGGCTAACATGTGCTTTCGAGGAACTCTTACCGACGTAGGCAACAAGTTTACCATGTTCAATCCGCAGGGCAATCCCATCAGAGGAGAGATGCACCTTGAGCTCACCCAGGACAAGGCCAATGAAGATCTTGGATACGAAGAGAAGTACTGGGAGAATGCTTTTAACAACTGCTTCAAACCTAAGGAAGGTCTGGCAGGTGCTGCCGGAGGAGTTTCTGCTGTAAGCAAAGTCTTTAACAATAATGCTATCAGTCTTAATCTGTAAAAAGGAGAGGTGATCATGCCTTATAATCCTGAAGCCGAAAAAAGAAGTGTTATAGGTGATGCGGCGTCATCACTGGCCGGTTTTACTCAGAAAGCGGTACTTGAGATAGCCAATATGACCAATGTTGAGGTTAAGAAGGTTGAGGCGCAAAAACCAAGTGCGGGATCAGGGGGAGGTATACCGTCAGTGGGTACCAATAATCTCTCATCCGGTTCGTTTAATATGGAAGCTGTAAAAAGCTATGCCATGGCGGGTGTGGACATGTCATCAGGCAGCGACAGCTTCGAAATCTATGGTGATGTTAACAAATTCAGGTTTGAGGTTCAGTTCAACCCTGATGAGATATATATTAACGGCTACGGCGGTGAGGAGCTGCCTATCCAGAACTACGACAAGAGAAATCCGCCGCACCAGCAGGAGGAGTCCAAGGATGATAAGGACGGCAACAAGGACGGCAGGAGGACGCATAGTTCGATCATAAAGGGTACATCAATGGCTTCAGCCACAACCCGTATCGACATGAGTTTTAAGATCGCCTTTGATAAATCCAATCCGCAGGACGCTTTTTTTGCCGACAAGTTTACACTCTCTCAGACAAATCTTGCAAAAGGTGCCCTGAGAGGAGGAATGAAGGCAGCAGGGAAGCTGAGCAACTCCGTTCAGCCAGAAGTTGAAGCTCTGACAGCTCTTGTTCGAAGCGGCAACAAGAGACTTACCAGATTCGTCTGGGGCGATATGGCCTATGAGGGAGTGCTCAACAGCGTCAATGCAGAATATGTGATGTTTAACTGCAACGGCGAGCCCTGCAGGGCATTTGTTTCTCTGAATATGGTACTTTATGATGCGGATGTTGCAGGTGCAAACACTGATATCTGGCAGATAGAGTACATGAGAGACATAGGGTCGATAGCAAACTCTTCATTCAAGAATATTGCATTTTAAAAGGAATCATACTTATGGCAGCAATTAACCTTGATGACCTGTACAAGAAATATGAGGGATTCTACGAGCCTGTCGCCAGAGTTGAACTGGGCGGACAGGATGTACACGACTATAAGAAAGTCAAGTTAAACGCAGTTGACTTTGTCGTAGAGCTCTCAAGTGACTTAAAGGCCAGCATTGCTTCATTTTCGTTACTTAATGCATACGACAGCTACACAGGCAACTTTTTTACCGCAGACCTTAAAAAGCTTATAAGTCTCGGCACGGATGTGACGGTCTACATGGGACATTCAAGCAGTGTCACCGAGGTTTTTAAAGGGTATATAGCAAGACTTGATTTTCAGTACGATGCAATGACACCGGGGGCCTCGGCCATAAGAGTCACAGCTCTTGACATCAAGGGCATAATGATGGCCAACACCTATTCCAAGAGACTGAAAGCCAACTACTACTCTGATGCGGTAAAAGAAATACTAAATCAGAGCCCGTATCAGAAGCTCAAAAACGACGGAGTAATAAAGAGCATCTCGATTTCGGATACGCCTGACAAGCCGGCTGCCGGTGCTGCGGGCACAGGACAGGCGCCTGACATAAGAATTGAAATGGTTGGAGAGAGCGACTACGATTTTGTTGTCAGGGCTGCCAAGAAGTTTAACTTTGAATTCTTCTCAGTCGGCGGCAACGTTGTCTTTAGAAAGGCCAAGCTCAACAACCAGGTGCTGGCTGAGATATATCCGCATCCGAGCATAGTATCCTACAATGTCGCCTATGACCTTACAAGCGTTGTTGGAGAGGTCAGGGTCAGGACGATGGATATAGGCAAGGGAAGCAAGATAGAGGCCAAGAAAAAGAACTCCGGGAAATTCTCACTGGGTTCCAAGGCTAAGCCGCTCGTATCCGGTCAGTCTTATGTATATATCGACTCAGCGATCGAAAGCCAGTCTGATGCGGACCAGAGAGCTGGGTACATTCTTGAGGACATGTCCTACAGATTCGGCAAACTCAGGATGGAATTCAGAGGCATGCCGGAATTTGTTCCGGGCAGATTCGTGACATTAAAGGGCTTTGGAGAAGCGGTGTCCAACACCTTCTATATCACGGATGTGGTACATGAGTACTATGCCGGAAGCAAGTACTACACAATAATTGAAGGAAAGGCAGCAACGCTCTAACGGGAGGGGACAATGCCGTTTTTTGATATCGTCGATGACGTAGCCAGACATCAGCAGATCAAGACTGATATGGGTGACAACAGAATAAGCGGAGTCATGGTTGCTCAGGTTGTCAAAAACTATGACAAGGAAAAGCAGGGCTTTGTTCAGGTGAACATCAACATCAGGGACTACGAAGAGAACAGACTTGTATGGGCCCGAATGGCTCTTCCCTACGGCGGCAACAAGTGGGGCGAATACTTCTACCCGGAGGTTGGGGACCAGGTCCTTGTGGTGTTCGAGCAGGGCAATATAGAGAGGGCATTCATCATCGCATCTGTTCCGAAGGCGAACTCGGGCTTCATGTCCAAGGCCTTTGATGAGAAGAATCAGATAAAGCGGATAATGACCCGAAACGGCAACACCATAGACATCATCGATAAGAAAGAGGGCGAGGGTGACAATGACAAGATAACGGTGACCACCTCCAAGTCTCTTCACAAGTTTGAACTGGACAATGAGAAAAAGAAGATCCTGATCTCCGACAAGGACGGTGAGAACAAGATCGAGATGAAGACCGAGAACGGTCAGATGGAGATCTTTGCCAAGCAAAAGCTCACAATTAAGGTCGGTGATAACATAAAGCTGATAATGAACGGCAGTAACGGAACCGTTCAGCTCGAAGCATCAAAGCTTAAAATAGAAGTAAGCAATTCGGCTGAGATCAAGTCCAACAACAGGGTAAGCGTCGAGGGAGGAAATGTATCCGTAAGCGGCAACTCGATGCTGAAATTAAAGAGCGGAGGCCCTGTAACCGTAGAGGGAACTCCGATTAAGCTCGGCTGATGAAAGGGAGAACATATGGAACAGTCTTTTTTAGGCACAGGAGTGGCCTTTCCGCCACAGATAGATCCTGCTACCGGCAGATTTAAGATGAGCAGCGGTCTTCAGAGTGTGAAGGAATCAATATATCTCATACTGATGACCCAGGTTACGGAAAGACTTACGAGGCCCAACTTTGGTACGCAGACAGCGTCATATGTGTTTATGGATGTCTCCCTGACGGAACTTACCATCATGAGAAGAGATCTGACCAACAGCATACTGTCACAGGAACCAAGGGTCAGAAATGTGGACATCTCCACAAACATGGAGGCACAGCAGGGGTACATACTGATAAACATCGATTATACCCTTGCTGAGACCAACCAGAGAGACAATCTGGTATTCCCGTTCTACTTAAACGCAGAGCCGGAGCCTTCGGATGAAGAAGAGTACTATGAACCTGAAATCATTGATACGGAAAGAGACTTCTGATGAGTAATGCTTTTAAACCTCAGAGTGCTGGGGACATCGAAAAGAAAATAGAAGAGCTGAGAAAGAGCTACGCTCCCGAGTGGAAGTTTGATCCGGCCAATCCGGATGCGGGCACGGTCATAGCCCAGATATTCGCAAGGCAGACAGAAGAAAACAACAGACTCATGAGTCAGATGCCTGAGCGCTATCACATGGAGTTTGTCAATATGCTGGACGCCACCCTGCGCCCTGCACAGCCTGCAGCCAGCATGGTCATATTCAACTACGAGGGCGGGACTGCCATAGGCAGCCAGGTTCCCAGGGGAACAAGGCTCTCTGCCGAGTCTGACAACACGGAATCGGGATTTGTCATCTTTGAGACGGACAGAAACCTCTATGTGACAGACTCAAGAATCGCGGCGGTATTTCTTACGGATGCGGAGGGAGGGAATCTTTCGCCTGTATTTGGAGACTTTGCTGCTCCGGAGATAATCTCAGGTGAGATAAACATGAATTTTGACGAGGAGGAGCCGGAACTTTATGAGGAGCCTTCCGAAGAGGCCACTGAGGATGAGAACCTTTCCGGAATAATCCCGCCGTTTACTCTCTTTGGCGAGAAGTCCAATCTGGGAAAGAGCGTACTTATCATGTATGAGGAGAGGCTCTTTGACGGTGTGGATGAACCTGTTTACATAAGGTTTGAAGATGCCGATGAGGTGATAAGGAGAATCGAGAGCGGCGAACTGGTATTTAAATACTATTCAAAGAAAGGCTTTGAGGAATTTGACTCCAAAAAGCTCCTTGATGACAAAAAGACCTTCCTTCTCATGAAGAAGGCAGAGCCTCTTAAGACAAGGATCGGTGAGAGAAATTACGCAGTCGTGATCCTTGAGGAAACCGGTATAATGACAGATTCACTGGAGGTTTCGGGGGTGAGCCTTTCTGCGGGCGGATCTTCCAAGAAGCCTGAATATGTCGGAGACGGAACTCTTGAACTTGAGACTGACAAATTTAATCCCTTCTCAGACGAACTGTCGGTATTTAACGAATGCTATATAGGGCACAACGACTGCTTTTCAAAGAGCGGAGCCAGGATAACCCTTGATTTCAAGGTGTCCTATCACGAGAACCAGCTCAGGATCAGCCCCGAGGAAGAGGAAGCTGAGCTTGCGATAATCAAGAGAAAACCTAAGAAGACACCGTATGACAATCCTGCCCAGTGCAAGGTTGACGAGATAACGATAGAGTACTTCAACGGAATAGGCTGGAAGAAGCTTAAGTGCGATACGGAATACGCAGGGCTGTTTGAGGCCTGCGAGGAAGGAGATTACAAACTTTCTTTCATCTGTCCGGAAGACTGGCTTGAATCGGAATCAGGGCCCTACAGCGGAAAGTCTCTAAGGATTAGGCTTGTAAAGAGCGCCAACTGCTACATGCGCCCGGCTATCCACACCTATCCGACCATTGAGAACCTGAGGATATCCTACAGCTACGAGGGCAGATTTGCAAGCCCTGCCAGACTTGAGAGAATAGCCGGAACAAGAAAAGAGGACATAACATCTGACCTGGGCCGCAGTAAGCCCTTTACCATACTCTCGGGAATTGATTACCATGAGGATGCCCTCTATATCGGACTTGACAGGAAGATCTCCGAGGGACCTGTAAGTATTTATTTCCAGCTCTCCGATAACAACAATCAGAACGGAGTGAAGATAAGGCTGGAATACTTTGGAGCAGGCGGCTTTACCGAGATGAGATTCACCGATCTCACCGAGGACTTCACAAGGTCAGGAACTATTATGTTCATGCCGCCGGCAGACATGACGGAGACATCCATCGAAGGGCAGAAGCTCTACTGGCTTAAGGTCACAAGGGCGAGGGCCAAAGACCCGTCCAAGGACGCTTTCCTTCCCAAGATCGTAAGACTGTGCCTCAATGCCGTAATGGTAACAAATGTACAGACCAGCGAAGAGAGGGACTACTACATAGAGGATGTGATACCCAATAACAGTCTTTCTCTCGGAGCAGATAACATCCTGGATGCTGAGGTCTGGGTTAACGAGATCGGCTATACCAGAAAGGAAGAGATGGAAGAGCTCCTTGAGAGCCACCCTGAGAAGGTGAGGGCAGAATATGACTTTCTTGGAAGGATATCCGCCTTTTATGTGCTCTGGCAGGAGGTGGACAGCTTTGATGGAGCACCGACCAGAAGGTGCTACCGCATAGACAGGATGACCGGAAGGATACATTTCTCGGACGGCTATAAATGCGATATGCCAAGGGTGACAGAGGACATTGCCTTCAAGGCAAAGATAAGATCAACCGACGGAGAATTCGGCAATCTCTCAGAGGGAGAGATCACTGGATTTATCGGCTCAGCACCGTATATCGATACAGTATTTAATCCTATCAGGGCTCACGGAGGATCCAACCTTGAAACTCTGGATCATGCTCTGAGCAGATGCGCCGGCATTATGCACTCCAGATACAGACTGGTCTCTGAGACGGACTACATAAGATTCTGTAAGGAGTTTTCAGACAGCATAGACAGGACCAATATTGTCATAGGTCAGACAATTGACGGAGAAAAGAATCCTTCCGATATCTCTATAGTTCTTTTGATGAAGGACTACGCGGACGGAGCCTTTTCTTTCCACAGGATCGCAGCAGCTTTATACAAAGACATGCTAAGCAATTGTGAGCTCACCGTCTCACCTGACAATCTTCACATTGTGGAGCCCATATTTGTCGACATATCGGTTTGTGTATGGGCGATGGTCATGGATATGGACGATGCCTTTGAAGTGCAGAATGAAGTCAAGACCGTGCTCTCTGACTATCTCGATCCCGTAGGAAAGGCAAACGGAGACGGCTGGGATATAGGAACTCTTCCCAAACAGACCCAGATACTGATGAAGCTGGGAGTTATGAGGAGCAAGGCCGTGATCCAGAGGATCACAATGATAGGCCACTATGTGGACGCAGAGGGCGAGCACGAGCTCGATACCAAGGATATAGAGATAACTCCGTTCATGGTTCCCAGAAACGGAGAACATAAGGTAATAATAACCAATAAATAAGGACTGAAAGATTATGCTCAGTGTAGGCGAATTACGTGCAAGAACATATGAAGAGAGAATGGAGGATGTCTACCGGGAACTCCCCATAAGGTCATCGGAGTGGACCAACTACAATGCGTCTGACCCGGGAATCACCATTCTGGAGAATATGACGGCTTTTTCCGCTCTCCAGGGCGCAGAGATTGTATCTCTAAGCTACAGGGCGAGGATGGCTCTGCTTAAGATGGCAGGCTTTGTGCCTCAGAGAGGGAAGTGCGCAAGAGTCCTTCTGTCTGCGGATCACTTAGGCAGCCCGGTGACACTGAAGGCCGGAGACAGATTCCATCTTGGAGACCTCACTTTTGAGACCAACAGGGACACGAAAGTTGGAGGCCTTAAGCTGACCGGAGTATTTGCAGGTGAGGACGATGAGCTCAGGGATGTAAGCTACATTCTTGACAAGGAGATCAGCGTTCCGGCAAGGATATTCGGCGATGCCCCAAAGGCAGGGAACTGTGTCTACTTTATGATGAGCGGCGATCCAACGGATCTCAAGGAATTCATCTTTTATTTCAAGGCGCTTTCTAGCAGTAGCAGGAACAGCACTCTGGACAGGACTGAGCACATATTTGCGGACATTGAGTGGGAGTGCTTTACCGCAGAAGGCTTTAAAAAGATAAATGTAAGGGACTACACCTCGGCCTTTGTCAACAGCGGAGAGGTAAGAGTTACCCTTCCGGAAGATAAAATGGCGGTGTATAAAGAGACGCCAATCGAGGGATATTGTCTCAGGGCAGTTCTTAAGAGGGCAGAATATGACATCGTGCCCAAGATCACCAATGTGTACGGCTTCCTGTTTGAGGTCTGGCAGAAGGACACAAGGGCTTTCAGTCAGATATACAACAGAAATGACAAGGTCACGATCACTTCCCCGATAGGTAAGGAAGTATACTATCTGATCTTTGGCAAGGAAAAGAAAGGCTCCTCCTACAGAAGATATGAGCTTGTAAGTTCTATGGGACAAAAAGGGCGCTTCTGCATCTATGAGGAGAATCCGGACGGCAGCGTGAGCTTTTCCTTCAGTGAGGAGAGCTTTGGATATGCTCCCGTTAAATGCAAGGAGTGCGTCCGCGTGATCCTCTACAGCGAAGAGATCATGCGCCAGTACAGTGTGGGAAAGGTAATAGGCTATGATGATCAGGAGCTGAGCATTCCCTGTAGGAATATCGTACATGAGACCTTCTTTCTCATCGCAAGGAGAAACACTGATGACGGATACATCTATGATTTTGTAAGACCTGAGAAAAAAGTCGACGGAGCGCTCTATTATCATCTTCTCGAGGGAGAGGGCAAGATAATAATTGAGGATGCGGGCGACTTCATAGACGCCGATCTCTTTATGGGGAGCGTCGCGGTAACAGACGGAAAAAGAGGAAATATCAGCGCGGGCAATCTTCTTTCCATCGACAACACCCATATCCCCGACGGATTTTACAATCCCGGCGTTGGCACCGGCGGGTGCTTCAGGGAAAAGCTTGAAGAAGTCAGGGAGAGATTCATCCAGGATATGAGGACCCCGTACCGGGCCGTTACCGCAGGCGACTATGAATATCTGGTAAAGACGACGCCGGGACTGTGCATCCGAAAGGCCAGGGCCATGATGGATGAGAACAAGAACACGGTCCGTATCGCTGTTCTTCCGGATTCCGACGAGAAATTCCCCAAGCTTTCAAGGATCTATGCGGAAAAGATTGAGGAGAGACTCAAGGAAAGGCGCCTGATAACCTCACAGTTTGAGGTCATAAGGCCAAGTTTTGCAGCCATAGGCGTCAAGTGTACGGTATATGTGAAAAGACATTACACAGACTGCAAAAAACAGATCGAGGACAGGATAAGAGCGAAGGTGGATTATATTGATTCCGACCGCAACTTTGGAGAGAAGCTCATGTTTGAGGATGTATTCCACTCCATAGAAGATCTGCCCTGTGTGGAGTACGTATATGACCTCTCACTTCACTCAGAGAACAACAAACTGGCCCAGATGAAGGAATACGATATATATCCGAGGTTTGACTGCCTGTGTTACCCCGGCGTGATAGATCTTGAGCTTGTCACATCGGATAAATAATTAGATTAGAGGTAGTTTGCAGATGGCAAATGATATCTGGTATACGATCAGAAAGAACAGAATAAAACAGGGATTCGTTGAGGGTTTTGAAATTGACGATGAGAATACTCTTGTTTTGGATGAGAACAAAAGAGATCATTTCGTCTTTTTAAAACCGATAGACGGAGTGTCAGACGACGCCGAGTGGGGCAGACTCTCATGCAACCTTCTTTTGCCGGAAGAAATAGTGTGTTATATTTATGTTATAGCATCAAACACACTGGATATTATTGTTGACGAGGGCAGGAGCATAGGACTTGATGATGTGCTCTTTGGTGATGACATTGATACCTATTCCAAGGTATCACTCCTTCAGAATCTCGGTGCCAGGAGATTTGTAAATACCTCTGACATGCTCCTTTACGAGCTTAAGGGGAGGTACCTGCTCATAGCCATAGAGATGCTTGGCAACGGCAGGGCGTCCATCGGCAATATCCGTGTGGGAGTAAGGGGAGACAACTTTATGGGTGCTTTCCCCGAGATATACAGAGAGAGGAACAGCTTTTTCCACAGATACCTGTCGATCTTTTCGAGTATCTACAACGATATAAGCGAACAGAATGACAAGCTCTACGAGATGCTGGATCTTGATAAATGCAGTCCCGAACTTCTGGAGATGTACGGCTCGTGGTTTGGTATTGACCTGCGGGGAGGATTTCTTCCCGAAGATATACTAAGGACCATTGTCAAAGAGGCGTATCAGCTCAACAGGATGAAGGGAACAAGGAAGGTTCTTGAGAGAATCCTTGAGATTATGCTGGGAGATGATGCAGTTCTTCTGGAGAACAGACTTCAGGAAGGCGGAATCTACGACGTGACGATCCTGATCAACAAAAAGCTCACTGAGCAGCTGCGTCACCAGCTTACTTTTCTCCTTGACCAGTTCAAACCCATCAGGACCAGAATCCGACTTCTTCAGATGGAGAAGGAAGCAGTTATGGATGGCAACAGCTATCTTGACATGAACGCAACTATCCCTTCGGAGAAGCATGTTGTGCTGGACGAAGAGTCACTGTATGACGGTGCTATAACACTTTTGTAAGTACTAAGGAGAATGATCAGATGACAATTGACGAGAGTAGAAGCGATAATAAGCTCCAGCTCAATATTCACGGGAAAATTGATGCAACAACTTCACCCGAACTTCAGAATGAGGTCTTGAAGGCCTTTCAGAAGAGCCCGCACGTAATCCTTAATTTTCAGGATGTAAGCTACATCTCAAGTGCAGGACTCAGGGCCCTTCTCATAGGACAGAAGACCGCCGACTCCAAGGGTGGAAAGTTTTTGATAATCAATGTTAATGATGCTGTTATGGAGGTACTTCGTGTGACGGGACTTCAGAAAGTGCTTAATGTACAATGATTTCTTTTTCCCACGTGACCAAAGAATACGAAACTGAAGACGCAAGGACCTCGGTCTATAGGGACTTTTCGGAGGAGATAGCAGACGGGGAATTTGTGATAATAACGGGGGAGAGCGGATCGGGTAAGACTACTCTCCTTAAAATGCTGCTCAAAGAAACAGAGCCTGAGAGCGGGCAGATCTTTGTTGACGGCAAAAACATTGCGGAAATAAAACGCAGGGACGTTCCATATTACAGAAGAAGTATAGGAGTTATCTTTCAGGACTTCAGACTTATTCAGAATGAGAGTGTCTATGACAATCTTGTGTCAGCCATACTTGCAACGGGAGGATCCCACAGGGAAGCCGAACAGAAGATTGTGAACGTTCTTACGATGCTTGGAATAGATTCTCTCCACAAGAGATATCCCAGGGAGATGTCCGGTGGAGAGCAGCAGAAGGTGTGCCTCGCCAGGGCCATCATCAATAATCCCAAGATACTTTTAGTGGATGAGCCCACAGGCAATCTTGATCCCGCATCATCTGCAGAGATAATGCGGCTTCTTGATGTGGTCAATGCGCAGGGGATAACGGTCCTCATGGCAACTCATGACATCGCAGCAGCAGACAAGGCCGGAAGGCGCAGAATAGATCTGGACAGATTAAAATAATACAAAAACCTGTTGAGGGGGAGAGCACAATGACAAGAGATCAGAAAATCTCACTAATTTCAGCTTGTATCTTTTATGTTCTTACTGTAGTCGGCTTTTTCTTTTTCAGTGTGACACTGATAATCCTTGTTTTCCTGGGATTTACACTGTCCATAACGTATTTTGCCTACAAGTCCCAGAAAAGGCCCAATGACTACACCGGAGCTGAGCACCTTCAGCAGGAGATAGGTCTTTTAAATGCGGAAAAGACGCAGATCATGAACGACTACGAAGTTCTGGTCAAGGAAAAGGACCAGGAGCTTGAGAACAGGTTAAATACAATAGATGATCTGAAAGAAAAGCTTGGGAGTGCAGAGTCTGAGCTTGAAAAGGCAAGGCAGGAACTTGAGAACGTACCTCACAAGGATGGGGCAGATCAGAACATTTATGAGTCGCTTCTTCCTCCGGACGACGATGATGACGCATCCAATGTGGATATCATCGAAGTTGCCAGGAAGGCGATCAGGGAGCTTGAGGCGGACGCAGCAAGAGTGGGACTTAGGGTGACGATATCCAGCGCCTCCGAGAGGCTGATGGTACATGCCTCTGCCAGGAGACTTCTCATAATGTTCAGGAATATCATCGACAACTCGATCAAGTACATGCAGCAGGCAGGTACACTGGTTGTTACCATTTCGTCAATAGAGGACGACATATTTATCGTCCTTAAGGATACCGGTAAGGGGCTTCCCGAGAATGAGACCAAACACATTTTTGAGCTCAACTATCAGGGGTCGAACCGCATAAGCGGCAATGGTCTCGGACTTACGCAGGCCAAGGCAATCGTTGAGCACTACGGCGGAACCATCTACGCAAGGAGCCCCGGCGGCAACGGAATGGGCATTTATATCCAGCTTCCTACATCATGAGAGGACCTGTATCAGGGGGGATAAAATGAGAAACAATCAGAGGATATTCATATTTCTTTTTACTTTTTTCATTGTAGTTGCACTGGGATCGCTGTTTTTCCTGGGCGGAAAAGGCTCCGCTTTTGATAAGAGCAGGGATTCGCAAGGCTCGGCGACTGCTGTTCTGTCGCAGATGATAACGGGACTTAAGGGAAGCGAAAAAGCAGTAGAACAGGCGCCTTCTGACGTTGTGGAGACCGTTGTGGAGAATGAGAATACTGAGCCTGGGACCAAAGAGGAGCCGGCTGCGGAGCCTGAAGTTTCTGCGCAGGAGCCTGTTGAGGAACAGGTTGAGGAGCCCGTAACCTACGAGGTCAGGTACTTCACATTCGTTACGGATACTCAGAAAGACAATCTTCGCATGCGCACAGAACCGTCTGAGTCCGGACAGATCATCACAAGTCTCAAGAAGTATACCTTTGGCTATGTATTAAAGCCCGGCAACAACTGGTGCAGGGTTACAACAGAAGCCGGGACCTCAGGGTACTGTTCGACACAGTATCTGATCCTGACTGAGGTGACAAGAGATGAGTTCCCTTCAGAGTATCAGGAAAAAGTTGAAGCTCCCGACGAAGAGCTCTCGGAGAAATTCGGAAACTGATCCTTTTGGGGATGATCATGAGAGGAA
This sequence comes from uncultured Butyrivibrio sp., assembly GCA_946546925.1. Lineage (GTDB taxonomy): Bacteria > Bacillota > Clostridia > Lachnospirales > Lachnospiraceae > Butyrivibrio. The sequence continues at coordinate 2,259 of CAMNOS010000012.1, read as the reverse complement.
CCGATATATGAGTGAATCACTGGATGTCAAGCTCGCCAAAAGGCTTGAGCAGGAAGAGAAAAGAAAAAAGACTCCCTCCTTCAATGACGACGAAGAGGAAGAGACTTATATGTACGATGTCAGGAAGCCTATGGAGTTTATCAATGAGGGCAAAAACGGGGTCTTTGACATAACTAAACAGACCGGGATCAACACTGCGCAGAGCGTGTTTGATCAAAAATCGGTGTTTAAGACAAACATCTAGAACGCCGTAATTTCTTTTTCACATTTGTATCTATGAGGGTGGGTATATATGGGAAGTTTCGAGAAAGATTCTAACAGCAAGCCGTTCAGGGACTACAACGAATACATGCAGTATGTATTCGACTGTGTCAACGGCTGTCTTGATTCTTATATTTCCAAGATGAAGATTACATTTGCCAACGGCGAGGGCGGATACAAGAACGTTCTTTATCCGGACATTGAGCTGGCAGGTGATGCATGTAAAAACAGACTTCAGGCTTCCTATGAGGAGAGATTCGGAGGCGGTGGTGACGATTCTTCCAAGGATGAGGAAGATGAGGCAGGGAGAGATTCCGATGATGAGGACGAGGATGCTTTCGGAGATGATATCTTCGGAGGGCTCTTTGGAAGCGATGACTCGGATGATTCAGACGACTCCGATGATGAAATGGATGACGACCTGATGAAGCTGTTAGGTAACTTTGCAGCTGACAATCCCGTTGATGAGACTGAGGAGACTGAGACACAGGTCTGGGACCGCATCGACGAAGATAAGAAGATACCTGTCGTAGAAAGACTTGCCATAATAGATGAGAGAGCGGAGCTCACCCTCAAAAAGGGAATAGAGCTTCCCTTCTATGAGCTGTGCAAGCGTCTTAATTTCGAACCGTTTACCAAGTTCTGTTTTGCCTGCGGTATTCTGTCTTCCACACAGACAGATTACGCCGGCGTATTCCATATCATAAATGAGAACAGTATGCTCTCAGCACCTACAATTGAGTCTGCAGCCAAGGTTTTTTACGGATCTGAGTACTCGATCACAGGTGCCTACGGTGACATGAGTGCGTGCCTGGAGCAGCTCCTTCCGGTGCTTCCTCTTCAGGTACAGGGCAGCATGCCGTTTTCAACCGTTGTTTCCCCCGACAAGAGAATAATTGACTTTTTGTTTGGACGTAATCCTCTTCTTCTTGATGAGAATTACAGCCGCTTTATCGGCATGCTCACAGATGACAAGGAGCTGGATCCGGTCATGGCCAACAAGAGCAGGCTGGATGCCATGAAGATATCCTATGGCGACGGCGTGAGGATCTTTTACTACTACGGCGATGACGGCAGCGGCAGGAGATTCTTTGTTAAGCATTTCTGCAAGGAGAACGGGCTTAAGGCCATCACCATCAACTGTAAAAAGCTCTTTAACTATGATTTCCAGTTCGTTGAAAGGGCGCTCTGGTCAGTTACAAGGGAGTGTATCCTTGCCAAGGCCTGCTGCTGTCTGACAGAGCTGACCTACAGAGAAGAGGAGAAGGAGAAGTTCTTTGGATACATGGACCTTGCTTTCTCCAAGCTTACAGAGAAGGGAATCCTGGTATTTGCCATGAGTAAGCTCTTTATCGACTTCAGAGAGGTTACAAAGAGCGAATTTACTGACCTTGAACTTCCCGCACCCGATACGGGCGAAAGAGTTACCTGTTGGGAGTACTTCGCCAGGAACTTTGACCTTGCCGAGGACATTGACCTTCTTGAGATGTCGACCAAGTTCCTCTTTACTGCGGGCAAGATCCATGACGCTCTTGTCAAGGCCAAGTCCCTTTCCAATATGGCCAATGAGGAGAAGATATCAAGGGCGAGCCTGTTTAAGGGATGCAATGCCCAGATGAGCTCAGAGCTTTCACAGAAGGCAACGCGAGTAGATGCCAAGTTCGGTTTTGATGACATCGTTATGAACAAGGACCAGAGGGAGACCATAACCCATGCCATTGAGCAGATGACCTACAGGAAACAGGTCTACGAGTCCTGGAATTACACTAGAAAGTATCCTTACGGCCGAGGCCTTACGGTTCTTCTGTTTGGTGCTCCCGGTACCGGTAAGTCCATGATGGCGCAGGTTATTGCTCATGAGCTCAACCTGGAGCTGTACCGTGTAGATATCTCCAAGGTTGTTGATAAGTACGTGGGTGAAACAGAGAAATCTCTCTCCATGATATTCAGAGAGGCCAAGAAGTGTAACGTCGTACTGTTCTTTGATGAATGTGATAC
>CAMNOS010000011.1 GCA_946546925.1 uncultured Butyrivibrio sp. | reverse complement strand
GCTGGAGAAGAGGCGCAGAAGGCGCCTTGGACCCAGCTTCTTATCTCTGATTTTACGGAGTTTTCAAAGAGCGGAAACAGGCTCAAATTTGAGGATAAGTATTTCCCGAGAAGAAGAAAGCTCGCAGCTCTTATAATAGCAGAGTGCGTGGAGAACAAGGGGCGGTTTACGGATGATATACTTGACGGTCTGTACCTGATCCTTGAGGAGAGCACCTGGTGCCTTCCCGCTCACAACAGCTATATAAGGGATACGCCCCAGGAGTATCTGCCTGATACCGGCCGCCCAATCATCGATCTTTTTGATGCGGAGACCGGTGCCTTTGTGGCGATGGCGGAATATCTTCTTCGGCCTGTCTTTAAAAAGATAAGTCCCTACATATCGGAATATGTAGACGACAGGCTTAAGGAGAGGATCTTTAAGCCCTATTTTATTGAGCACTTCTGGTGGATGGGCAACGGAAAGGAGCCCATGTGCAACTGGACACCGTGGATAACACAGAATGTGCTTATCGCTGCGCTCACGAGACCTGAGGATTTCTTTTCACGGGAAGAGAAGATCGGACTCATTAAAAAGGCAGCAGGATCACTGGACTATTTCCTTGATGAATACGGGGATGACGGGTGCTGCAATGAAGGCGCACAGTACTACTCACATGCGGGACTGTGCCTTTTCGGGGCACTGTTTGTCATGGAGAGTGCTCTGGGCGGAGGCGGAAGCGAGGGCTCATTTGCAGAGATTTATCAGGTCCCGATAATAAGGAATATTGGAAATTATATCGTCAAAATGCATGCTGCAGGGGGCTATTACTTTAACTTCGCGGACTGCAGCCCCATCTGCGGGCGCCGCAGTGCAAGGGAGTATCTGTATGGAAAAACTACAGGAGACGAAGCCCTTGCGGCCTTTGCTGCCCTGGACTTTAAGAGGGGGAGCACGCGGGAGAAGCTTATCACAGATGAGATAAATCTCTTTTACCATGTGATGCAGGTATTTACCTTCGATGAGATGGAATGCTTTGAGGGAAAAGAGACTGCCCCTTACGACTGCTTCTTTGAGAGCACGGGGCTCATGATCGCAAGGGATGAGCACCTTGTCCTTGCGGCGAAGGCAGGAAATAACGCGGATTCCCACAACCACAACGACGTGGGATCGTTTACGGTCTATAAGGATGGCAAGCCACTGATAATAGATCTCGGCGTTGAGACATACACCAAAAAGACCTTTTCTGAGGACCGGTATGAGATATGGACGATGCAGTCCCAGTTCCACAACCTTCCTACTTTTATCAGAGAAGGATACGAGGGCTTTCCCGGAAGTGCTCCTGCCTGCGACGCCCACGAACCTCTTGTAGTCATGGAGAGCGACGGGGAGAGGTTTGCGGCAAGGGATGTAAAATGCAACCTTTGTGAAAATCCTGCTCTATCAATGGATATCGCGGGGGCATACAATTGTGAGGAGATAAAGAGCTATAAGCGAAGGATAGAGCTTGTAAAGGGCAGGGGCGTAGCAGTCAGTGATGAGTATGAAGGAGCGCCGAGAGCTCTTTTGAGCCTTATGACCTGTGAAAAGCCGGAGGTTGTGGCGGCGGAGCAATCCGATAGCCTGAAGGTAAATTCTGCAATGAATGATGGTACTTCCTTTGGCGAGAGCGGTATCGCCGGTGACCATTTCCTGAACGGTTACGGAAACAATACTGCAGTCATTAAGTTAGGAGACGTGGGGAAGGTGACCGTAAGCGGTGCTGCCGTACAGAAGATTGAGGAATATGCGGTCACGGACCCGCGTCTTTTAGTCGCATGGAAACATGAGGTGTACAGAGTGCTGCTTGCTATGGATGAAGGCGGGAAATGCAGGATGTTTATCGGTCCATGAGAACGCTGGAAGGTATTTTTACAGGGCAAAATTTTGGGAGGAGAAAACAATGAGGATTCTTACACAGGAAGAGGAGAAGTGGGTAGAGGCTATCCTAAAAAAGATAACGGATAAGATGGTGCCCGTCACCGAGAGGAACAGGGACAGGATTCCGTACACGACGGTGGACGGAAGGTTTGACGATAAGTCAGAGAGCGAGATAACCTGGTGGACCAACGGGTTCTGGGGCGGTGAGATGTGGCAGCTCTTTAATCTCACCGGCAATGAGATGTTCAGACAGGAGGCCATCGGAGTTGAGGAGAAGCTGGACAGGAACCTGATGATCTCCGAGGGACTTGACCATGACAACGGTTTTAAGTGGCTTCCAACTTCGGTTATCAGATACAAGCTGGAGAAAAATAAAGAGTCCCTCAATCGCGGAATGCTGGCAGCAGGCAACATGGCAGGGCGCTTTAACCCGGCAGGGAACTTCATCCGCGCCTGGAATAACTGGGACAACGTGGACAGAAGGGGCTATGCAATAATCGACTGCATGATGAACCTGCCATTATTATACTGGGCTACAGAGGAGACCACTGACCCGAGGTTTAAGGTGATGGCTGTTGCCCATGCAGACACTGCCATGAAGACCTTTGTAAGGGAAGACGGGTCCGTGAACCATATCGTGGTATTCGATCCCTTCACAGGGGAGATGACAGAGAGCCTTGGAGGACAGGGCTACGGCGTGGGCTCTTCCTGGACCAGAGGGCAGAGCTGGGGAATCTACGGATTTGCTCTTAGCTGCCGCTATACAGGGGACAGGAAATATCTTGAGACTTCAAGGAAGATTGCAGACTATGTGCTGTCAGCGATGCCTGAATCCTGGCTTGTTCCCATTGATTACCGTCAGCCCGCTGATGTGGATCTTGAGGACTCAACGGCAGCAGCAATAACTGCCTCGGGGCTTATAGAACTGGCTGATCTTCTTGGGGATGAGGAAGGAGCGGATAAGTACCTGGACGCTGCAATAAGGCTTCTTAAGACCCTCGATGAGAAGCGCATCAGCTGGGGGCTTGAGACTGACAACCTGCTCAACAACTGCGCCGTAGATTACCATGGCGACGGCCACAATATGTCTATCATCTACGGTGACTACTATTTTATAGAAGCAGTGATGAAGCTTGCCGGAAAGGCACTTACCATCTTCTGAGACACTGTAAGGCAGACTCTGGATTTAAAGACCGTCCTAAGGGAGGAAAACAGTATGAAATTCGAACCGAAACATTTGGACTACGAGCTCAGTCCTTACACCGGTATGACCAGGGAGAGCTGGATCGAGGCTGCCAGGTATCTTCTTGAGGGCGTTTTTGATAACCTTGAGAGTATTGACGCCCCGGTGGTGATGCCGCGATACGAGACTGAGGTGACATATCCTCAGAAGGACCACCCCGAGTGGCGTTTCAAGGCAGAGATCTTCGAGGGGCTTGCGAGATCTTTTTTCATCTCGGCGCCTCTTGTGCACATAGAGCCGGACCTGACACTGAACGGCATCAACGTAAGGGACTACTACAGGAAGCAGGTCCTTTGCGCGGTGACCCCCGGGGAAAAGAACTATGTCCTCAACTACACGGACATGAAAAAGACTGACAACTCGGGAAATCTCTTTTCCGCATATCAGCAGACAGTAGAGACGGCAGCACTGGTCATCTGCCTGTGGATGTCAAAGGAGGAAATCTGGGATACTTATACAAAAGAAGAGAAGGACAGGATCGCAGCATTTCTTTCTGACTTTGCCCATGCCAACACCGTGCCCCAGAACTGGCGGCTCTTTAACATGCTGGACATGGCCTTCCTCTACATGAACGGCTATGAGATCGATGAGGACATAATGAGGGATCACGCCCAGAATATCCTTAACTACTATGTGGGCGATGGCTGGTATCGGGACGGGCAGTCTTTTGACTACTACTCCTGCTGGGCTTTCAATATGTACACAGCCATGTGGAATTTGTGGTACGGCTACGAAAAGGAGCCGTACATTGCCGCAAGGTTTGAGGAGAATTCCAACGAGCTCATGAAGACCTATCCCGACTTTTTTGACAGGGACGGATTCACAAATATGTGGGGCAGGAGCTGCATCTACAGGAATGCGGCAACCAGCGCCTTTGACGGCAATCTTCTGATGACGAATTCTGTAATTGATCCGGGGCTTGCAAGGAGAATCTGTTCGGGATCACTTTTGCAGTTTTTTACAAGGGATGACTTCCTGTGGAGCGGGGTTCCGACCCTGGGTTTCTACGGGCCATTTGTTCCGCTTGTTCAGAGCTACTCCTGCGCTGAATCTCCCTTCTGGCTTGCTAAGGCGCTTCTGTGCTTACATCTTCCCGCAGACCATCCCTTCTGGACGGCCAGGGAAAATGGCGGAAGCTGGGAGAATCTGAAGGAAGGCGATGTGAAGGTAACGACCCTGGACGGACCGGGACTTTGTTTTTCCAACCATGGCAGCAGCGGCATAACGGAGCTTCGCACCGGCAAGGTACTCAAGGCAAAGGGCGATGAGCACGGCATGAACAACTATTCCAAGCTTACGTTTAACAGTAAGTTCCCCTGGGAGGCAACGGTATCGGAAGATGTGGAATCACAGCAGTACGTGGTGAAGTACACGGATGAGGATCTGGTTGTCAAAGCCAATGCGACTTTCTGGGCGGGTGAAAAGGACGGCGTCCTCTACAGAAGACAGTTCTTTGAATTCGAGCCTGAGTGCGAGACTCACTGGAAGACGGCTATTAATCTGGCAGACTTTGCTGTTCCCTGCGGCATCATGAGGGTCGACAAGATAAGGTTCTACAGGCGCCCTGCAAGGATAACACTTGGAACCTTCGGCTTCCCGGACAACGGCACAACTGTAACTTACCGTGAACAGGGCCCTTGCAAGGCAGCCATCCTGAAGGGCAGAGACCACACGGGAAAAGAAAAGCAGCTGGCCTTCACAATATTTGACGGCTGGAGTGCTATCCAGAGGATTGACAGCACGGGCACGAACCCTGACAGCGAAAAGTCCATCGTTCTGTATGCTGTTACCGACCGCAACAAGCAGTACGGCTACGAGCCCTACTACCTGATATCACAGACTCTAACCAGGGAGTCTTTTGACGACTTCTCAGATGATGAGCTCTTCCCGATAGAGCACATCGAGTACACCGACCCTCAGGGGTGCGGCGGCTACGGCCCGGTGCAGATCTACTTAAAGAGCGGCGAAATAAAAACCATCGACTTTTATGGCATTGAAGCAAGGCTGAGCCTGTAAGGCTCACGGGGATGAAAGTTAAATAGCCATATTGAACTAATCACATATGTGAGTGAGGGCGGGGAAGCAACAGTTTGTCCTGCGCAGGGCCTTTGAGACGGCCGGTACCAGGCGAGGTCCTTTCGAGCCCGGTACCGCTGCCAGTCGAGAGGAGCGAGAGCGTCCCAAGCAGACAAACTGTTGCTTCCCCGCCCGGACTAAATTGGAGGAGCAAGTATGAAGATTACAGTGTACAATGACTGGGACCATGTCCCGAAAGCAGAGGCAAAAGGATCCGATGAGGCGGTTCTTGCCTGGGATGGAGAATACAGAAAAGGCGATATCATAGAGTTCTCAGGTCTGGAGAGCGGCCGGTTCTATATGGTGAAGGTGGATGCTGCCATCGAGTCCTCGCTTGTTCTTATAAAAGAAGAGACAGTTCTTTATACTGTGCCCTTCTATGAGAAGAAGACCAGCTACAACCCTCTGGCGTTTTGGGGCAACAGACATGTGGTGACCATAAGGTATGCCCGGGACTATGAGATAGGGGCCTATAGGAACATCGCCCTCAACCCCTTTGACCAGCACGAGGTAAGTGGCGTGTATCCCCACGCCAGCGCCAATGTTGAGACCAGAGGTGAAGCGGTGTTTGCCGCAAGAAATGCCATCGATGGTAACATCTGCACGCTTTCTCACGGGGAATGGCCCTATGAATCCTGGGGCATCAACAGACAGGACGACGCCGAGATTACAATTGATTTTGGGAGAAAAGTCGATTTCGACAGGATAGTTCTCTACACAAGGGCAGACTTTCCCCATGATAACTGGTGGATCAAAGGGACCTTTACTTTCTCTGATGGAAGCTCTGAGACGGTGGAAATGGACAAAAAGGTTCAGGAGCCTCATGTCCTTGACATTAAGAGACAGGGCGTAGAGTGGATCAAACTCGGAAACCTCATTAAGGCAGACGACCCAAGTCCCTTCCCGGCACTTACTCAGATAGAGGTATACGGAAAATAGGCCTGCCACACCAATGAGAAAAATGAGGACGTTACAGTTTGACTGGTTTTCTAAATCAGTCAAATTGTAACGTCCCCAGTGGCTTTAGAAGTATTTGATTTATCTGCTCTCGTGCTCCAGGGCTGCCTTGATGAACCCTGAGAAGAGAGGGTGTGGTCTGTTGGGACGGCTCTTGAGTTCCGGATGAGCCTGGGTTGCCATGTGGAAGGAGTTGGAAGGAAGCTCGATCATCTCAACAATCCTTCCGTCAGGGGACATGCCGCAGAGCTTCATGCCGTTCTGAACGAGCACGTTTCTGTAGTCGTTGTTGACCTCATACCTGTGGCGGTGGCGCTCGGTGATGTTCTCGGTACCAAAGAGCTCAAATGCCTTGGAGTCCTTGTCGAGGACGCAAGGATAGGAGCCGAGACGAAGGGTTCCGCCGATGTCCTCAACGCCGTTCTGATCAGGTAAAAGAGCTATCATAGGATGCTGTGTACTGGGATCAAACTCAATTGAGTGTGCATCTGTATATCCCACAACGTGTCTTGCAAATTCTACGATTGCCAGCTGCATTCCAAGGCAGAGGCCGAGGTATGGCAGGTTGTTCTCTCTTGCATACTTGATGGAAGTGATCATGCCCTCGATGCCGCGGTCGCCGAAGCCGCCGGGAACGATGAGTCCGTCTACATCAGAGAGAATCTCCTGTACATTGTCTTCTGTAACTTCTTCTGAGTCTACCCACTTGATATCAACTGCGGTGTGATTGGAGATTCCGCCGTGCTTAAGTGCTTCAACGACACTGATGTAGGCGTCGTGGAGCTGTGTGTACTTACCTACAAGGGCAACTCTCACTTCGTGCTTTAATGAGTAGAGGGTGTCAACCATTGCCTTCCAGTCTGTGAGGTCGGGTTCAGGGCACTCAAGGTTCAGGCACTCACAGGCAACCTGAGCCAGATGTTCTTTCTCCATGGCAAGAGGTGCCTCATAGAGATACTCAAGGTCGAGGTTGTTTAGAACGTGGCTTGCGGGAACATTGCAGAAAAGAGCTATCTTGTCCTTGGTCTCCTGGTCGAGCTCAAGCTCGCTCCTGCAGACAATCACATCAGGCTGAAGTCCCATTCCCTGCATGGTCTTGACTGCGGACTGGGTGGGCTTGGTCTTGATCTCCTGTGAGCAGCGAAGGTAAGGAATAAGTGAAACAAGGATGAGCATTGCATTCTCGTGTCCTACTTCGTGCTGGAACTGTCTGATGGCCTCCAGAAAGGGCTGGGATTCGATATCTCCCACGGTTCCGCCGACTTCGATGATGGCAATCCTCGTCTCATCATCGGTGAAGTTCCTGTAGAACTTGCTCTTAATCTCATTGGTGATATGAGGGATTACCTGAACGGTCCTTCCGCCGTAGTCACCGCGCCTCTCCTTCTGAAGGACTGACCAGTAGATCTTGCCGGTTGTCACGTTGGAGTTCTTGTCCAGATTCTCGTCGATGAATCTCTCGTAATGTCCAAGGTCGAGGTCTGTCTCCGTGCCGTCCTCCGTTACAAAAACTTCACCGTGCTGAACGGGGTTCATTGTTCCGGGGTCGATGTTGATGTAGGGATCGAACTTCTGCATCGTTACCTTATACCCACGGGCCTTGAGAAGACGCCCCAGGGAAGCAGCAGTGATTCCTTTTCCAAGTCCTGATACAACACCACCGGTCACAAAGATGTACTTAACAGCCATTTTTTAATTACCCTCCTAGGAAATTCACAAAAGTTTCAAGAATTAATTAAAGTTAAAAGATTGAAATAATCAATTGTGTGCGATATGATGATACAAGGCTCGAAAGTTAAATGAGCGTGCAAGCTCGCTTGCTAAGCTTATTTAATTCTCGAGCCGTACAAATCTGCACAATATGTGATATTATAGCATAGTATTACAATGAAAAGGGAAAAAATATGGATAATAATCAGAATCAGAGAAATAACAATCCCCTCGGGGGCGGGGATCAGAATGGCTCCCCCAGAAGACAGAATATAATCCTTCTTCTGGTTGCAGCTCTTGTTACCATGGTCTGCATGACCTACTTCCTCAGAGCCTTTTCTGAGAACACCAACAGCGAGGTTACATATACCGAGTTCATTCAGATGGTGGAAGAAGGTAAGGTTGAGCGAATCGTCATCGAGGATGACAGGGTGAACATCTATCCCAAGGAGAAAAAGGCTGAGGACCAGCTAGGCTTTGGCTACTCCCTGACGGGTTATACCACGATCACCTATTACACCGGCAAGGCTGAGGAGGACTCAGTCCTCACACAGAGGATGCTGGCTGCGGGGGTTGAGGTATCAAGCGAGGTGCCGGATTCATCAGGTGCTATCCTTACCTTCATATTATATTACATTGCACCGATTCTTCTCATGTGGTTCCTCCTTTCCCTCATCTTCAAGAGGATGGGAAGAGGAGGCGGACCTCTGAGCGTAGGAAAGAGCAACGCCAAGGTCTATGTTCAGAAGGAGACCGGAGTTACCTTCAAGGATGTGGCAGGTGAGGACGAGGCAAAAGAGTCCCTGGTAGAAGTTGTAGATTTCCTTCACAACCCTGCCAAGTACGCCAAGATTGGAGCTAAGCTCCCTAAGGGAGCACTTCTTGTGGGCCCTCCCGGAACCGGTAAGACACTTCTTGCCAAGGCCGTTGCAGGTGAAGCTCATGTGCCGTTCTACTCTCTTGCAGGTTCCGACTTCATCGAGCTTTATGTCGGTGTCGGCGCAAGCCGTGTAAGGGACCTCTTTTCAGAAGCAAGCAAGAATGCGCCATGTATTATTTTTATAGATGAGATAGACGCCATCGGTCGAAGCCGTGACAGCAAGTATGGCGGCGGTAACGAGGAGCGTGAGCAGACACTTAACCAGCTCCTTTCCGAGATGGACGGATTCGACTCCTCAAAGGGTGTACTTATTCTTGGTGCTACCAACAGACCGGAGATCCTTGACAAGGCGCTTCTTCGTCCCGGACGTTTCGACAGGCGTATCATCGTAGATAAGCCGGATCTCAAGGGAAGAGAGGAGATCCTTAAGGTCCACTCCAAGGATGTCAAGATGGACGAGACCGTTGACCTCAAGGGAATCGCCCTTGCCACCAGCGGCGCTGTGGGATCAGACCTGGCCAACATGATCAACGAGGCTGCCATCAATGCAGTCAAGGCCCACAGAGAATATGTCTGCCAGCAGGATCTTATGGAAGCTGTTGAGCAGGTGCTTGTGGGAAAAGAGAAAAAGGACAGGATCCTCAGCAAAGAGGAGAGAAAGATTGTTTCATACCACGAGGTTGGTCACGCTCTTATCAGCGCGGTTCAGAAGAACACGGAGCCGGTACAGAAGATCACAATCGTTCCAAGGACCATGGGAGCCCTGGGATATGTTATGCAGGTGCCTGAAGATGAGAAATATCTTCAGACCAAGGATGAGCTTATTGACGATATCATCGTATCCCTGGGCGGACGTGCTGCAGAAGAAGTCATCTTCAACACCGTTACGACAGGAGCCGAGAATGATATTGAGAAGGCCACCAACATGGCCCGCAGCATGATCACAATGTTCGGTATGAGCGACAGATTTGGTCTGATGCAGCTTGAGTCCATTCAGAACAGGTACCTTGACGGCAACAGGATACTCAACTGTTCAGATCAGACAGCAGCAGAGGTTGACGCAGAAGTACAGAAGCTTCTTGCTGACTGCTACGAGAAGGCCAAGCAGATAATCAGAGATCACCTTGATGCCATGGACAAGATTGCCCAGTTCCTCATTGAGAAGGAGACGATCACCGGCAAGGAGTTCATGAAGATATACAGAGAGGTGTGCAACATCCCTGAACCCACTGAGGAAGAGGCTGAGGCTGCAAAGCGTGGCAGGATATATGCCACAAGAGCTGAGTCGGCGCTTGTGGGCGAGGATGTTCCTGTTAAGAGCAATAAGAAAACTGAGGACAGCACCGGCGCAGATACAACAGGTCAGCCTTCATTTGAGGCTGTTGTCGGTGAAGCACACAGGACACTTCAAAGTCCGGTACAGCCGGAAGGGGATGCAGACCTGCAGGAGAGCGGAGAGACTACAGGCAGAAGCACAGGAGAAGATCCTGTGGAAAAAGCAGAGGCACCCGCCGGGGACGCTGAGGTGAGCAACTCAGCAGCAGGTGAGACCAATCCTCCAAGGCAGGGTGTGTTCTCACATGTTTCGGATGATTTTGACAGAAAATAATCATAAACATACACTATTGGTTCAAGTAACTTGGCTGCCGTTAAAGTATAGACGGCAGCTCTTTTATGCCCTGAAGGGAGCGTAAAAACGTTTATAAAATTATTATAAAACGCTTTGAAAACAGGAAAATAGCGGTATAATCATTAAGTGGATATTTGTTTATGAAAGGAGATTCAGCATGAGTGTGAATAACGGCGCAGCTAATAAAACCGGGAAGGTTAAGTTTTATAAATCAATTCCGGTTCAGATCCTGTTTTTTAACATTCTGATGTTCATTGTGTTCAATGCGGTTAGCTTTGTTGTCAATGACGGAATATCAGATATGACCTCAAGTGTCCAGAGTATAATGTCAGGCGTAACAAAACTTATCCAGAAAGAAGGCAAGGTCAAAGAGGACATTGCAGTTCTGGACGGGACCATACAGAGCGCACTGGGGCTGTGGAGCTATTACGGGGATGCTGAAAAGCAGACTGTAGCTAACAGGATTGCAACCTGTGAGAGCAACATCAGGAGTAACATAAAGAGTATTGGTGATGAATTCGCACAGTACGGAGACCCCACTGCAACAGCAACACTTTCTTCCTATGCAGAGGGAATGATGACGGACCTGGACAAGGCTTTTGAGATCATGATGACTTCCGGAGACGGCCAGGCTGCATCTGAAATAATCACAGGCGACTACCAGACCAACTATTCCGGTGTACAGACAGGGTTTGATGAACTTGACAGCCATGTTGAGGCGCTTCAGGGCAATATTTCAGGTTTCATCAACCAGGAGAGAAGCAGGATCACTACGATGAATGTTGTTGGTATGGTAATCTTTATCATCTGTCTGCTCCTGAATCTCTACGTTTCCTTCTTCCTTATTACCAAAGTCATTACTGCCATAGCAGATGAAGTACAGGATATCATCGGCAATATCAAAGCCGGAAAAGGTGACCTCACAACGAGGATCAAGGTAAAGACAGGAAATGAGCTCATATTCATCAGAGATGGAATAAATGAATTCATAGAGACTCTTCAGAGTGTCATGAAAGACGTCAAGAAGGGTACGCTTATCCTCACAGATTCCTCAGACAGGATGACTTCTCAGATCGCCGCAGCCAACGACAACATAACCAACACATCGGCAGCACTTCAGGAACTCGCTGCAAGTATGGACAATGTATCCACTACCGCAGACCACATAAAGGGACAGCTGGAAGATGTGAGAGGCGCTGTTGAGAGTATCAATGATGAAGTGTCAACAGGAAAAGAAAAGGCAAGCGAGATCCGCAAGGAAGCAGATGCAATAAAGAATGAAGCAATGCAGAAAAAGGAGAACACAGGATCAAGAGTTGAAGCTCTCAGCAGGACGCTCGATGAATCAGTCAAGGACAGCGAGCAGGTCAACCAGATTGCAGAGCTCACCAAGGTTATCCTGGATATTGCATCACAGACTAACCTTCTTGCCCTCAATGCCAGCATAGAGGCGGCAAGAGCAGGGGAAGCAGGAAAAGGATTTGCGGTTGTTGCCCAGGAGATCAGTGCACTTGCTGACAACAGCAGACAGACCGCCGGTAACATCCAGACCATCAGCGGAAATGTTACCCAGGCGGTTCGCAGCCTGTCAGAGAATGCCATGGAAGTTGTTGATTTCATCAATACCACTGTTATCGGTGACTATGAAGCCTTCGTGGAGACAGGTGAGAAGTACGAGAGCACAGCGGGTATCATGACAGATATCCTGGAGAGATTCTCAGACAAGGCTGACTCTCTTGATGAGACAATGCATGCAATGGCAGATTCCATCATAACGATTACAGACTCTGTTGAGGAGAGCACTCAGGCTATCAGCCTGTCGGCTAACAATTCCACAGAGATCGTAGGTGAGATACAGGGAATCGGCGATGCCATGGACAACAACAACAAGGTTACAAGTCAGCTGTCAGACTCCACCAGGAAGTTTGTCAACCTCTAAAATTTATAGAATTTTTATAAAGGCGCGGGCCCCGGACCCCGCGCCTTTTTTGATTCTTAAGAGCTTGTCACTTGATGGGGGTGACAAACTTAAATATGTATAAATTGCTTTTTGTATTGCGTACAAATACAATAAGATTAAATCAATCGAATGCATTCGTCAGTAAAGAGATGGGGCACAGAGCAGACGTGCGAAAGGCCCGTGATTAAACTACCTGACATTCAGGTTGGAAGGGGAAACTTATGAAAGATAAGATACAAAGTTTTGGACGATTCCTAAGTGGAATGGTTATGCCGAATATCGGCGCTTTCATCGCATGGGGCCTTTTGACAGCTCTTTTCATTGACTCAGGCTGGCTACCCAATGCACAGTTAAGTTCAATCGTAGGCCCTATGCTTACATACGTTCTTCCTATTCTCATCGCTTATCAGGGCGGTAAGATGGTAGGCGGAGCAAGAGGAGCAGTTATGGGCGCAATCATGACAATCGGTGTTATCTGCGGAACAGAGTACACAATGTTCATGGGCGCTATGATCGCAGGACCTCTTGCAGGATGGGTTATCAAGAAGTTCGACAAGGCTGTCGAGGGTAAGATCCCTGCAGGCTTCGAGATGCTCGTTAACAACTTCTCAGTTGGTATCCTTGGACTTTTACTTGCAATCCTTGGTTACTACGTAATCGGACCTTTCATGGGCGGTGTTCTTGCCCTGCTCAACGGTGGTGTTGCAGTTCTCGTTAACAACAACATTCTTCCTCTTGTTTCAATTTTTGTTGAGCCCGCTAAGGTTCTTTTCCTTAACAACGCTATCAACCACGGTATCTTCACTCCTCTTGGAGCAGAGCAGGTTGCTACAGCCGGCAAGTCAATCTTCTACATGATCGAGACAAACCCCGGCGCAGGCACAGGCGTACTTGTTGCTTACTGGCTCTTTGCTAAGGATAAGGTTACAAAGGATTCCGCACCCGGAGCACTTATCGTTCACCTCCTTGGTGGTATCCACGAGATCTACTTCCCTTATGTACTGATGAATCCACTTCTTCTTCTTGCAACAATCGGTGGATCAGTAGCAGCTATGATCTTCAACACAGCGTTCAGGCTTGGTCTTGCAGGCCCTCCTGCACCCGGATCAATCATCGCTTACCTCGGAATGGCTCCTAAGGGATCAACATTAATGGTACTTCTTTCAGTAGTAATTGCAGCAGCTGTTTCTTTTGTGATCGCAGCTCCTATCATCCGTCTTTCAAACGCTAAGGGATCTTTAGAGGATTCAACAGCTCAGATGAAAGAGATGAAGGCTCAGTCAAAGGGCGTTGCAGCAAGCGAAGTTAAGACTGTAGCAGATACACTTGTAGCTACAGACAGCGCTGACATCAAGCACATCGTATTCGCATGTGATGCAGGAATGGGATCATCCGCTATGGGTGCAACCGTTCTCAGAAAGAAGCTTACAGATGTAGGCAGAACAGATATCGAAGTTAAGCACGCATCAGTTTCAGAGATACCTGCAGAGACGCAGATCGTTGTAACTCACCAGGATCTGGCAGGAAGAGCAAGAAAGAGCGCTCCCAATGCAAGGATAATAACAATCAGCAACTTTATGTCTGCTCCTGAGTATGACAAACTTGCAGAGGAGCTCAAGATCCAGGCTTAAGATAATGGAGTGATAATGGAACTTACACCGCGCATAAGACAAATAATACTTTATTTGCTAAACGCAGAGCAGCCGGCGACAGACAGTGAGGTCGCTGACGCTCTGGGTGTAAGTAAGCGCACCATTTTGAGGGAGGCAGATTATATCTCGGCTATACTCAAGGGATATGATCTGACCCTTGTAAGAAAGAAGGGTGAGGGCAGCCAGATAGAAGGCACTGCGGAGAAAAAGGCAGAACTTCTTGAGGCGGTCAGATCCCACTCTGATCAGATAATATCTGATAAGGAAAAGAGAAGAGAGCTCCTTAAACTGGAACTGCTCAGAAACAGGGAACCTCAAAAACTCTTTTACTACAGCGACATGTTCGGTGTCAGCGAAGCCACCATAAGCAACGACCTTGAGGCCATCAGTAAGTGGGCTGAGGAGTGTCACCTTTCTATTATCAGAAAGCCAGGCTTTGGCATATCGCTTTCCGGCAGTGAAAAGAGCTACAGGACTGCGATGCAGAGATTTGTCACCGAAAACATGAAGAACCAGAAGCTTCGGAACGAAGATGACAACATTTATCTTCTGATGAACGAGGAAATCCTCTCAGAGGTGGAGGCTGTTCTTGACGAAGTTAATGATCCGTACCTGCACCTTCTTACAAACGACGCCTATGTGGGACTTCTTGTCCACCTGGCGGTTGCGGTTGAGAGGATGAGTCAGGGAGAGATCGTCTCTTCCACCACCTACGATGCCAGCCTGGATAACGGCTATGACATAGCCAAGAATATCGCAACAGCGCTGGAGGAGAAGTTTGAGATCGAGATCCCCGAGGCTGAGGTAAACAACATCCTGCTCCACATAAAGGGGGCAAAACTTAACTACACCAGTGATGTCACAGGCGACAGCGGTATGGAGACCGATGAGCTGATGAGCATCATCGATGGAATGATAGATGCGATGGATCCGGATTTTGCGAGGGAGCTTCGCTATGAGGACGACTTCATAAGAGGGCTCATGGTACATCTTGAACCGGCACTTTATCGCATGAAAAATGACATGGCAATTTCAAACCCGCTGCTCTCAGAGATAAAGAGTGAGTACCCTGAGGTATTCGCGGACTGCAAGAGAGCGGCTGAGGTGATAACACAAAAAACGGGGCTTGTCCCCACAGATGCCGAGATAGGGTATCTGGCAATGCACTTTGGGGCGGCAAAAGAAAAGATTGACTCCCGCAGACGCAAGAAGCGCACTGTGACCATCGGAGTTATATGTGCCAGCGGTTTTGGCGTGGCGCAGCTCATGATGGCCAAGCTAAAGAGCCACTTCGCAGACTGGGACATTGTCCTCAAGGCCTACGGAGTCGACGAGATAAGCGGGCATGTGGTATCCAGGACGGATTTCTTTATATCCAGCATAGCTGTTGATAATCTTGGAGTGGATTACTGCCTGGTCAATCCTCTTATTACCCAGAGGGATATTTTACAGATAAGCGTCAAGATAGATGAGTACGCTTCAATGCCTGCAAGGCAGGAAAACAATGATTTCACAAGACAGCTCGATGAGATCAACAACATAATTACAAGAATTAAGGGTGTTATTCGAAGATATCACCACATGGTAGTTTCCGAAGATACGACCCTTGAGTCGCTGATAAGACTGCTTGCAACGGACAGCACAGACACTGCCAAAGCGGCGGCGGTCCTCGCTGCAGACATAACCGCAAGAGAGCAGATAATGACACAGATCTTTCCTGAGATAGGGATAGCTCTTTTCCACTGCAGGAGTAAAGCAGTCAAAGAATGTCAGATAATCACAGCGGCGATTCCAAAGGATCAGACGTTTAAGGATCCCAAGCTGTCAGGTATAAAAGCAGCACTCTGTATGACGATGCCGGTGGATGAGAACAGGCAGCAGAATGCCGAGATGCTCGGAAGAGTTTCCGGAGCCATAATCGAGGATGAGAGATTTCTTGGAGCCATAAAGGACGGCGACGGAGAACTTATACAGGATATGCTACAGAAAATCTTAAAGAGTTATTTCAGTGAACAGCTTAACGATCTATAAACAGGAGGGAAACATGATACTGGAGACTAAAAATATCTTTATCAACCAGAAGCCCGCTAATAAGGAAGATATCATAAGAAAGATCGGAGACATCTTCTCGTCACAGGGTTACACCAACGAATACTACACCCAGGCGATGCTGGATAAAGAGAAGGTATTTAATACATATATTGGGAACGGGGTTGCCATACCCCATGGTATTGAGGAAGCAAAGAAACATATCAAGAAGACCGGGCTTGTTCTGATGACCATTCCTGAGGGACAGGACTGGGGTGGATCAGAAAAGGCAAGGGTTATTATCGGAATAGCTGCTGTCGGAGATGAGCATCTTAATGTTCTTCAGAAGATAGCAATGGAGTTCTGCACCCCTGACGGAGTCGAGAAACTTATGACACTTAACGAACAGGAAATCAGTGAATTGTTTGAAGGAGAGAACTAACATGAAGACAAGAGCAGTAAGAATGTACGGTGAAATGGACCTCAGACTGGAAGAGTTCGAGCTTCCCGAGATCAAAGATGACGAAATACTTGTAAAGGTTATAAGCGACAGTATCTGCATGTCGACTTACAAGCTGGCAAAGCAGGGCAAAAAGCACAAGAGAGCACCTCAGGATATTGACGTTAATCCTATCATAACAGGACATGAGTGCTCAGGCGTCATCGTAGAAGTTGGCGACAAGTGGAAGGACAAGTACAAGGTAGGCGATAAGTGGGCACTTCAGCCTGCGCTCAACTACCAGGGCAAGCTTGATTCTCCCGGATATTCATACAGATTCTGCGGCGGAGATGCAACATACTGCATCATGCCTCACGAAGTAATGGAACTGGATGCACTTCTTCCTTACCATGGAGAGAGCTTCTATCAGGCATCTCTCGGAGAGCCCATGAGCTGTGTAATAGGTGGCTATCATGCCAACTACCACACCAACAAGCAGAACTACAATCATGCCATGGGAACCAAGGAGGGTGGAAACATCCTGATCATGGGCGGCTGCGGACCTATGGGCCTTGGAGCTGTAAGCTACGGCCTCAGATTTGAGAATAAGCCAAAGAGAATAGTTGTAACAGATCTTGATGACAAGAAGCTTGCAAGAGCAGCATCTGTTATCAGTCCTGAGTTTGCAAAAGAAAAGGGCGTAGAGCTCATATACTTCAATGCATCAGGCGCTGACGCCGAAGAAAAGCTCATGGAGATCACAGAAGGTCATGGCTATGATGACGTATTCGTATATGTTCCTGTAAAGAGCGTTGCTGAGATGGGAGACAGACTCCTTGCATTTGACGGCTGCATGAACTTCTTTGCAGGTCCTACAGACAATCAGTTCAGGGCGGAAATCAATCTCTACAATGCGCACTACACAAGCACACATATCCTGGGAACAACAGGCGGTAACAACGATGACCTGTTAGAGGCTCTTGAGCTTGCAGCAAAGGGAGAGATCAACCCCTCAGTTATGGTTACACATGTTGGTGGACTTGATGCAGCAGCAGAAACAACCTGCAATCTTCCTGGCATTCCCGGCGGAAAGAAGCTTATCTACACACAGTTCGATATGCCTCTTACTGCTATAGATGATTTTGAGAAGCTCGGCGAGAGCGATCCTCTGTTCAAAAAGCTGGATGAGTGCTGCAAGAAACACGCAGGTCTCTGGAATCCTGAGGCAGAGAAGATCCTCCTTGAGCACTTTAATGTAGAAGTCTGATTAAGACTTGCTGTTACGTATCCACAGTCTCTTGAGCCCCGGAAACACGTGAAAAGTGGAGGCTTATATATTATGAAGGTATTTGATTATATAATAACAGACCCTGAGGGAGTTCACGCTCTTCCGGCAGGAGGCTTGGTGAAGCTTGCACAGAGTTTTACTTCTTCCATAACAGCAGAGGGTAACGGCAGCACTACAGATGTCAAGCATGTTTTTGGCCTGGTGGGCCTTGGCGTCAAGTGCGGTCAGATCCTGACAGTATGCTGCGAGGGGGAGGACGAAGACAAGGCAGCTGAAGCACTGATGAGGTATCTCAAAGATAACCTCTGAGGCGCTTTTAGATAAGCACCACGAACCCTAGTATCCTTTTTTTCCTCTTTTTTAAACCACCAATACGAAAGACATCCTCTTTTAAAGTCTTCGCATTGGTGGTTTAATATTTATATGTTTGATATTCAGGAAGAACTCAAAAAACTTCCGGGAAAGCCCGGAGTCTATATAATGCATGATGAGAATGACACCATCATGTATGTAGGAAAGGCCATAAATCTTCACAACCGTGTGAGGAGTTATTTTCGTGCCAACATAGGAAGAGGACCTCAGATCGACATGATGGTCAGGCAGATCGCAAGATTTGAGTATATCGTCACGGATTCTGAGCTTGAGGCCCTGGTCCTTGAGAACAACCTCATCAAGGAGCACTGCCCGAGGTACAACACCCTTCTTAAGGACGACAAGACTTACCCCTACATCAAGGTGACAGTCTCTGAAGAGTATCCGAGAATTCTTTTCTCCCGTCTCATGAAAAAGGACAAATCAAGATATTTTGGACCATTTACAAGCGCGGCTGCGGTCAAGGACACGATAGAGCTCATAAATAAGCTGTATGGCCTTCGGACCTGCAACAGGGTGCTGCCAAGGGACATAGGCCTTGAGAGGCCGTGCCTTAACTATCATATGAAACAGTGCTGCGCGCCCTGCATCGGAAACGTCACAAAGGAGGAGTACAGGGAGAGGATTGACAAGGCACTGGACTTTCTTGGCGGCAACTATTCCGTGATACTGAGTGACCTTCGTCAGAAGATGGAGAAGGCATCTGAGGAACTGGATTTTGAAAATGCTGCCAGGTACAGGGATCTCATCGAATCTGTGCAGGTGGTTGCCCAGAAACAGAAGATGACGGATTCATCCATGGAGGATAAGGACATAGTGGCCATCGCCTCTGATGATAAGGATGCGGTTGTTCAGGTGTTCTTTGTAAGGGACGGAAGACTGATCGGTCGGGAGCACTTTTATATGACCCATGTGTCTGATAACCCTCAGAGTGAGATCCTCATGAACTTTGTCAAGCAGTTCTACGCCGGGACTCCGTTTATTCCCAGAGAACTTCTTCTGCCCGAACCTATTGAGGACATGGAGATAATAGAGAAGTGGCTGACCCAGAGAAAGGGCAGCAGAGTCTATATCAGAGTTCCGGAGAGGGGGCAGAAGGAGAAGCTCATGGAGCTTGCGGCCAGGAACGCAGAGCTTGTTCTTTCCAAGGACAAAGAGAGGATAAAGAGGGAGGAAGGCAGGACCATAGGTGCTGTCAAAGAGATAGAGAACCTGCTGGGAATTAAAGGCCTTGTCAGGATGGAAGCCTATGATATTTCCAATATAAGCGGCTTTGCCAATGTGGGATCGATGGTGGTCTATGAGAAGGGAAAGCCCAAGAGAAGCGACTACAGGAAGTTCAGGATTAAGACAGTGTCGGGGCCGGATGACTACGCCTGCATGCATGAAGTCCTCACAAGAAGACTCCTACACGGAATTGAGGAGAGGCAGGAACTGGAGGTGAGGGATATAGATGCCAGATTCGGAAGCTTCACCAAGTTCCCCGATCTGATACTGATGGACGGCGGACGCGGACAGGTTAATATCTGCCTTCAGGTCCTGGAGGAGCTGGGAATCAACATCCCTGTCTGCGGAATGGTCAAGGATGACAACCACAGGACCAGGGGGCTCTACTACAACAATGTGGAGCTGCCGATTGACACCAGATCCGAGGGCTTCAAACTCATCACAAGGATTCAGGATGAAGCCCACAGATTTGCCATAGAGTACCACAGATCCCTGAGGAGCAAGGCACAGGTAAAGAGTTCTCTGGATGACATACCGGGAATCGGCCCCGCAAGAAGGAAGGCTCTTATGAAGAACTTTGCATCCATCGAGGACATAAAAAATGCCTCTGTGGAGGAGCTTTCAAGGGTTCCGGAGATCCCCGAGAACACTGCACAGCAGATATATGACTTCTTTCACGGGGATGACTGATAATAATTGAACAAACCAGCCATCTATGTTAATATGAAGGCGTTGTTATAAGGATAATTAGTACAGGGGGCAATTGCACATGTCAAGCGTAAGCTTAAAGACTATCATAGAGAAGCAGCATCTTGAGAATCTTACACCGGAACTTGATATCCGCAAGATCAGGATAATCCAGCCGGATATCAACAGACCTGCTCTTCAGCTGGCCGGATATTTTGAGCACTTTGAGGCCACAAGACTTCAGGTTATCGGTTTCGTTGAATACACATATATGGAATCTCTTCCGCAGAACAAGAAGGAGCAGATGTACAGGGAGTTTCTTTCTTTTGACATCCCGGGAGTTGTGTTCTGCAGAGACTTATCTCCTGACCCTCTTTTCACCAAAATAGCACTTGAAGAGAAGGTTCCTGTTCTTATCACCAAGAAATCAACCTCAGCATTTACTTCAGAGATCATCAGATGGCTCAATGTCAAACTGGCACCCTGCATTTCAATCCACGGAGTTCTGGTGGACGTATACGGTGTCGGAGTTCTCATCACAGGTGAGAGCGGAATTGGCAAGTCAGAGACTGCCATCGAGCTTATTAAGAGAGGACACCGACTTGTGTCTGATGACGTTGTGGAGATAAGGCGTGTCAGCGAAGAGACACTGATAGGCTCTGCACCTGACATTACCAAGCACTTCATCGAGATGCGAGGCGTTGGTATCATCGACGTCAAGACCCTTTACGGTGTATCCAGTGTAAGGGAGACCCAGAACATCGATCTGGTCATCAAGCTTGAGGACTGGGACAAGGATAAAGAGTACGACAGGCTCGGACTTGAGGAGGAGTACACTGAGTACCTTGGCAACAAGGTGGTCTGCCACAGGATCCCGATCCGTCCCGGACGTAACCTGGCTGTTATCTGTGAATCGGCAGCAGTCAACCACAGACAGAAGGCTATGGGCTACAACGCAGCCCAGGAGCTCTACAACAGAGTTCAGAACTCGCTCGCGCGTAGAAGAAATGAAGAAGATGACGAGTAGCATGACGAGAGCAGCCTGGCTGCGTAGTCATGCGTGTATCACGAAAGAGAGTGAACCATTCAGCATTCATCATTCAACCATTCAATATGCAACAACAATATTTTCATATATAAAGGGGTATATATTATGGCAAGATACGTATTTGGCGCAGATGTCGGAGGAACAACCGTTAAGATCGGACTTCTGACAGAAACCGGTGAGAAGGTTGACTTCTGGGAGATTTCCACAAGGACCGAGGACAAGGGAAAGAACATTATTCCTGACATCGCAGCATCTATCAGGGCAAAGATGAAGGAAAGAGGCATCGAGGACACTCAGGTTGTCGGAGCCGGAGTAGGCGTTCCCGGAGCGGTTAACGTGGACGGTGTGTGCTACCAGGCAGTTAACCTTGGCTGGGAGCAGGTTAATGTTGTAAACGAGATGCACTCAGCTTTAAAGCTTCCCGTAAAGGCCGGAAATGATGCCAACGTTGCAGCTCTTGGCGAAGCCTGGAAGGGCGGCGGACAGGGCTATAAGAATATGTGCCTTGTCACACTTGGAACAGGTGTAGGCGGCGGCATTATCGTAGAGGGCAAGATCCTGACAGGAGCCAGGGGATCAGGCGGTGAGATCGGACACATCCATCTTGTTGACGATGAGCCTGAGACCTGCGGCTGCGGCAATCATGGCTGCTTTGAGATGTATGCAAGCGCAACAGGTGCAGTTAGAATTGCAAAGAGAGTTCTTGCTGCCACAGATGAAGAGAGCATTTTGAGAGATAAGGATTTCGAGTGTAGAGATATATTTGATGCTGCCAAGGCAGGTGACAAGGTTGCCTGTGAGTGTGCAAAGCAGTACGGCTACTACCTTGGAAAAGGTATCGCTGCAGTAGCATCAGTCGTTAACCCTGAGATAATCGTTCTCGGCGGCGGCGTATCCAAGGCCGGAGACATGCTCTTTGACCTGCTTATGCCAAGCTTTAAGGAATTTGTATTCCCCGGCTGCGCAGATGCGAAGTTTGCACTTGCCAAGCTTGGAAACGACGCGGGCGTATACGGAGCAGCAAGACTGGTGATCGGATAAAGAGGGCAGATCTTGAACGAAAGCATTTTAAATGAAATAAAGATCTTCTTAAGAGAAGATCAGATTTTGATAAACGAACCCATGAGCAGGCACACCACATTTCGATGCGGTGGGCCTGCCGCCTTATTTTTGCAGCCTTTGAACAAAGATCAGCTTATAAGGTGTGTAAAGCTTTTTAAGGATGGCAACGAACCTTTTTTTCTTCTGGGAAACGGGAGCAATCTCCTTGTGTCTGACAAGGGTTATGACGGCTGCATAATCCAGGCAGCTCATCTTGACGATATATCTCTTGAGCATGACACACAGATCCGAGTGGAATGCGGGGCCTTGAATTCTGCTGTCGCTTCTTTTGCAAAAGAGAACGCGCTTAGCGGATTTGAATTTGCTGCCGGAATCCCGGGAACCATAGGAGGCGCGATGATAATGAACGCGGGCGCCTATGGCGGGGAGATGAAAGATATAACGGTTTCGGTAACCGCTATCGCCCCATCAGGGGAAGAAGTAACAGTAAGCGGTACGGACTGCGAATTTGCTTACAGGACCAGCCGTTTAAAGAGAGAAGGTTTTATCGTAACCGGCGCACTTCTCAAACTGGAAAAGGGCAATCAGGAAGATATCAAGGCCCGCATGACTGAGCTGGCTCTTAAGAGAAAAGAAAAGCAGCCTCTTGAGTACCCTTCCGCAGGCTCCACCTTCAAGCGTCCCGAAGGATATTTCGCCGGCAAGCTCATTGAAGATGCCGGACTTAGAGGCTTTTCGGTGGGCGGTGCCCAGGTCTCAGAAAAACACTGCGGCTTCGTGGTAAACAAAGGCAATGCCACTTCGACAGACGTCTATAACCTGATCTGCGAAGTTAAAAAGAGAGTACTGGATGCTTCCGGAGTCGAACTCGAACCCGAAGTAATCCTGCTGGGTAATTTTAGTTGAGCAGAATATCTTTATTAAGAAACATGATGCATTCAAACTTGAACACAAAATTTTCGCTCGAGTTAGAATTACCAAAGAAGTTAATTGTGTAAATAGAATTTCTGTTTTTTCGATGTTGAGTGAGCCTGGGTGGGATAAAACATTTCCTCTCTCGAAGGGCCTTTGAGTCGGCCGGTACTAAGCGAGGTTTTTTCGAGCGTAGTACCGCTGCCAGACGAAAGGAGCGAAAGCGTCCCAAGAAGAGGAATGTTTTATCCGTACCCGGCGGAGTAAACCATTCAATACCTAAGTAACTGAAAGGACTGTAAATGCGTTTCATTATAGTTACGGGAATGAGCGGAGGCGGTAAAGCCACCGCAATACATATGCTGGAAGATGCGGGCTTCTACTGTGTGGACAACCTGCCTGTCTCATTGATAGGCAAGTTCACAGAGCTTATTACCATGCCTGACAGCGAGATCAACAAGGTGGTACTGGGTGTCGATGCAAGAGCCGGCCAGAGCTTTGAGGGCGTTGCCGGTATCATTGACAAGCTTAAGGCGCGTGGCATTCCGGTGGAAGTTCTTTTCATGGATGCCAGCGATAGCGTCCTTATCAAGAGGTACAAGGAGACGAGGCGAGTTCACCCCATGAATCAGCCGGGTGACCTTCTCGAGGACGGCATTGCCAAAGAGAGGGATGTGCTTGCGGAAATCAAGAAGAAGGCAGACTATGTAATTGATACGTCAAGCCTTCTGACCAGGGAGCTCAAAGAGGAGCTGGACAGGATCTTTGTAAGGAATGAGGAGTACAATTCACTCATGGTCAACATCATGTCCTTTGGGTTTAAGCACGGGATCCCTTCTGATGCGGATCTTGTGTTTGACGTGAGATTCCTTCCAAATCCTTACTATGTTGATGAACTCAAGCACCAGACAGGGAATGATGCGCCGGTTCAGGATTATGTCAAAAGTTTCCCTGCCTGCGGAGAGTTTGTGGACAAGCTCTTTGACATGCTTACCTTCCTTATTCCGGGCTATGTCCAGGAGGGAAAGTATCAGCTCGTGGTAGCGATAGGCTGTACCGGTGGTCAGCACAGGAGCGTAACAATAGCCAATGAGATCTATGACAGGCTTAAAAAAGCCGGTGGCAACTTCGGACTCAAGCTGGCTCACAGAGATGTAAGACGGGCGGTGTGAGATATGTCATTTTCCTCGGAAGTAAAAGAGGAACTCTCTAAGCATATAGCTGCTTCGAGACACTGCCGGCTTGCAGAGCTCTCAGCCATCATAACCTCAATAGGATACGTGGGGGATAAAGACGGCGGCGGGAAGGTGCTGTATCTGCAGACAGACAACGAGCAGGCACTTAGAAAGTTCTTTACATTATTAAAAAAAGCATTTAATATAGGTACTAGCATTTTAGAGGAAACGCCAGATGTGCGCTCAAAAGGGCGGTTGTACAGACCGGTCCTTGCTGATGATGAGAAAGTGCTTGCTGTTCTTAAGGCAACGAGACTCATGGAAGAAGATGGCACGGTAAGGGATTTTGAGCTGGGTGCAAGCCCGCTTGTCACCAGGAATTCCTGCTGTAAGAGAGCGTTTCTGAGAGATGCGTTTTTATGTCTTGGTTCCATCAGCGATCCCAACAAGGGGTATCATCTTGAGTTTGTATGTACTTCCCGGGAACAGGCCTGCTACCTGCAGAGCCTGATCGAGAGTTTCGACATCGAGGCGAGGATCGTTATCAGGAAGAAGTATTACGTCCTGTATATGAAAGAGGGCGAAGGCATAGTGGATCTTCTGAACATAATGGAGGCACCTGTTAGCCTCATGAATCTGGAGAACCTGAGGATCCTCAAGGAGATGCGCAATTCCATCAACAGGACGGTCAACTGCGAGGTTGCCAATCTTGCCAAGACAATAAGTGCTGCGACCAAGCAGCTGGAGGATATTGCGTATATCAGAGATAATGGGGGGCTTCAGAAGCTTCCTGATAATCTCAGAGAGATGGCGGAAGTCAGGCTGGAACATCCTGATGCCACACTTTCGGAGCTGGGTGCATTTCTTGACCCGCCGGTGGGCAAGTCGGGAGTAAATCATAGACTTCGCAAACTATCGGAGTTTGCGGACAGGATGAGGTTTTAAAAGGAGGATATTATGATCACAAAATCTATCGAAATTAAGCTGCCCAGAGGACTTGAGGCAAGACCTGTCGCTGAACTGGTACAGCTTGCCAGCAAGTATGAGAGCACAGTTCATATTGAGGCTCAGTCCAAGAAGGTCAACGCCAAGAGCATAATGGGCATGATGACACTGAATCTCACATCCGGAGAGGCTGTAACTGTTATAGCTGAGGGAAGTGACGAGGAATCAGCAGTTGCCGATCTTGAGAATTTCCTGCAGGGAAATGCTGCTGAGTAAACAGACACAAATAAAAAAAGCCCCTAAAAAGGGAGGATGCCAGGTAAGCTTCCTTACCTGGCATATTATGAAAAAGTTTTTGTTTGGTATTGTCTTAACTCATCTGACAATATTATATTAACAGGCGGATATGTCCAAAAGATGATTTGAAGTAACCATTCTTTTAATTAATTGTAAACAAAATGTAAACAACATGAGCAGGGCCGGATCGGAAGATTCTGGCCTTGTTTTTATTATTTCGTTGAGGGTTTTGCGACATAGTGATAAAATATAATAAGATATTTCTGCACATAATTACCTGTATTCGAGGTTTGAATGAATATATTAAAGTCTTGGAAGGGTATAGTGAAAATAATCCTGTGCGTAGGCATCAACCTGGCGGGACGGTATCTTGCAATGGACCTGAACCTCCCATTCTGGCTTGATGCTATAGGCACTATTATGGTTGCGATCTGGCTCGGTCCTGTAGCCGGGGCTGTTTGCGGCTGTCTTTCTAACATCACACTTCAGATAATCGAATCAAATGCACTGCCATACCTGCCGGTCTCTGTTGCGGTGGGAGTTTTCCTCGGGCTTCTTTACCCCAAGGAGAGGGCAACATATCTCAGGATAGTGTCGTCGGCTGTTCTGACAGGTCTTATTTCCGCGCTTATCTCCACTCCGATCAATCTGTATATTTACGATGGCAGGACCGGAAACATCTGGGGAGACGGATTTATGGACATGATCGCCAGAGACGTCAATGTTCCGATACTCACCTCATTCCTGGGGGAAGCTTTCGTTGATCTTCCGGATAAGTCTTTCAGTATGCTTATTGCCGTTGGAATCGTTACTTTCATGCAGCGCTTTGAAAGGCGCTTTGTCAAAATGATCACTCCAATTGTCCTTATATTGTGCATAGTATTGCCTCTTACGTTTTCAATGGACGTACAGGCTTCGGACTTTGGAGCTGAGTATGCCGGTACCGGATACGACTCCGACACCGGTCTTGATTCAGTTGAAGTCAACGCCATAGCTCAGACGGGGGACGGCTATGTCTGGGCCGGTTCCTATGCCGGTCTCTACCGCTATGACGGATCCAGATTCAAGCTCATAACTCTCGACCAGAGGATTAAAAATGTCATGGTCCTCAAGGTTGACAGCAAGGGATACATGTGGATAGGCACAAGTGACAACGGCCTTGCCCGCTACGACTACAGGACAGGCGCACTTGAGTTTTATACCACCAGGGAGGGTCTTTCATCCAATGTGATCAGAGACGTTGTGGAGGACTACAACGGAGATATGTATGTGGGAACCGCAACACAGCTCTGCAGGATATCTTCGGACGGAAGCGTTGAAGCCTTTGGCGGAAACAGCTATTTTGGCGTATACAAGCTGGCGGCCAGCGGGAAGACCGTCGCAGGAGTCAGGACAGACGGAAGCGTTGTAGTATTCAGCGACAAGCGTCTCATCTATGTGCTTGGCGGTGATTATACCTCTGTTGCTGCAGAGAACGAGGGCAACTACATTGTTGGCAGCAGTGCCAATATTACGGGAAAGCTCTTTTTCAGTCAGGGCAGCACTGATGTTATGAGCAAACACTACGCGGAGAACCTGTACTGTTACAACGATATCCTCTATTCCAGAGATTTCAAAGGGGCTTTTGTGTGCTGTGAGAACGGGCTTGGATTTCTTTCGGATAAGGGCACTATGACGGTCCTGAACTCAGAGAACTTTGGGAGTTCTGTAGTGGATGTTATGATCGACTATCAGGGCAATGTATGGTTTGCCTCCAACAAGCAGGGAGTCAGGAAATTCGCATGGAATCCTTTTGAGGATATATTTGCCAGATCCGGGGTTGAAGGAAGCGTAGTGAATTCCATTATCATCCACAAGGGACTCATGTATGCCGGCACCAGCACGGGGCTCGTGACCATCGACCTAAAGACCTATTATTCGGTGCCCATCCCTCATCCGACTTATTTTAAAAATGTCCGCATCAGGAATATCATGTGCGACAGTGCGGGAAATCTCTGGTTCTCAATATTCGGAGGCGAAGGGCTGATCGAGATGCATCCTGATAATTCTTTGGTTGTATACAACAAAGAGACGTCCAACACCGAGGGTGAGAATTTTATTCTTGCAAAAGAGCTGTCGGATGGCCGTATCATTGCGGCTTCTAATACAGGACTGAACTTTATTAAGGGAGACGTACTCGTTAAGACGCTCGGTGAGTATGACGGCATCACCGCACCTATCAATTGCGTGACAGAGGGGGAAGACGGCAGGATCTACGTCGGCTCAAACGGCGGCGGTATCTATGTTATTGAGGATGACAAGGTTGTACATACCATAGATGAGGGTGACGGCCTGGATACGCTGGTGATTACAAAGATCGTGCCTTGCACGGGCGGATATATATACGTGACCAGCAATGCACTCTACTACAACAACGGAACCGAGATAAGGCGCCTCTATTGCTTCCCTTACAGCAATAACTACGATGTATTTATCTCTGCCAACAAAAAGGCATGGGTGCTTTCCAGCGGAGGTATCTTTGTGCTGGAGGAAAAAGATCTTCTGGCGGATAAAGGGTACAATTACCTTTTGCTGAACAGGAGCAGGGGACTGTACACATCAATAACCTCAGGATCAAGTTACTGTCTCAACGGAGACAGGCTCTACATCCCGTGTACCGATGGTGTAAGGCGGATATCTACTATCAACTATGACTCTTTTAACAATGAATACTATATCAGAATATCTGAGCTGCTTGCCGGTGAGGAAGTAATAGAACCGGTGAACGGAGTATATAACATCCCGGCGATCTCCGGACGTATTCAGTTTGAGGTTGCAGTCCTTAACTACTCGCTCTCAGACCCGATCCTTCATATCTATCTGAAGGGGGTAGAGGATGAAGGAATAACCTGTACCCAGAAGAACATTCAGAATCTCACATTTACGAATCTTCCGTACGGAGATTATGAGCTTCATGTGGAAGTCATGGATACCTCCGGCAATAATGTAATAAGGGATGAGGTGTTCGCTATCCATAAAGAGTCCCAGATATTTGAGCGCACGTACTTCAAGATGTATATGCTGCTTGTGGGAGTTCTTCTTGTAATGTATGTGGGATGGCTTGTGAGTGACATCCTTCAGAGCTTCAATAATATAAGGAAACTGGAGCAGCAGGCCACCAAGGATCCGCTGACAGGTCTTTACAACAAGAGGGGAGCCCGTGAGAAACTCGAGCCTGTCTGCAAGAGCAAAAAAGGTATGCTGACTATCCTCGATCTTGACAACTTTAAACCTGTAAATGATATCTATGGCCATGACATGGGCGACAGAATACTCATTGAGCTTTCCAAGATACTCCAGACCAATGCAGGGAATGAAGATATACTCTGCAGAACCGGAGGGGATGAGTTTGTATGCTTCTACAACAAAATGGACGCTGCCGGGCTCCGCGAAAAAGCCGCAAGATTAAACCTTGAGATCGTGAATTCCGCAAAGAGGCACCTGGGTGATGAAATGCCGATTCCGATAGGCCTCTCCATTGGTGCTGTGGAAATAACGGCAGATCCTGACGGACCGGATTTTGATGATTATCTAAAGAAAGCGGACAAGGCTCTTTATGCCGTCAAGAATGCCGGCAAGCACGGTTTTCTTTTGTATGATGAAGAGAAGATGAATAAAGACTCCGTTGAAGAGATGGGAGTAATAAAGGGCTTCAAACGGATAAGGACAGTATTATCCGAGAGAGGTGAGCACGACAACGGATACAGGGCAGATGGCGACAGGATGCAGCCTGTATTTCAGATAGTGACAAGACTTAAGGAGCATGATGTTCTTGACGCGGTCCTTGTAAAGTATGCTATTATTGGGGACGGCGAGAAAAAGACCACTGTGGAAACTGATGACAGCTTTGCGGAGTGCCTCAGAAAAAACCTTTCCTCTACTGACGTTATCTCTGTTGGAGGACTTGGCAGGGTCATGGTCATGATGATCGGAAGGAGCGAGGAAGAGGCAGAAAAGGTTGCGCAGAATGTGATAGATAAATGGAAGGCGAATCCTGAAAACGAGTGTTATTCAGTCACCTTTGAAAAGGAGATGCTTTAAAGTTGCTTAAAACAGTAATATTTCTGCCCGGGAGTAAGAGCCGGGATGATAGAGAGCTTGGCTCAGTGATCAGGCGGACCGCGGCATATCTTTCAGACTGCGGGATTAAGGCAGTCATATCCGAAGATGCACAGGAGGTGGAGAGCTCTTTTGATCAGGAGAAAAGAAAGACTGCCCTTGTCATAACAGACAGTGGGGAGATTACATCAAGGCTTCTTGGAGAGGACTTCTATGTTGTGGGGCATAGGCACGATCGCAATGAAAGTGAAGAGTTTGAGGGAGCAAAGTATGTCTTTGGGGATATCGACGACATAGATTTTGATTCTTTTGTCAAAGTATACCAGAGATATTCAGGGGAGCCATGGGAGATACTGCGGACGGACCGTCTTCTTGTAAGGGAGACAACGCTTGAGGATGTGGATGAATTTTACAGGCTGTATGCTGACCCCTCGATGACCAGGTTCATGGAGGGGCTCTTTGATGACCCGGAGGATGAAAAGAGATATCAGCGGGATTACATTGAGAAGGTCTACGGACTGATGGGCTTTGGCGTGTGGACACTTGAGCGGCTCAGTGACGGAGCTGTCATTGGAAGAGCGGGATTCTCGGTCCGCAACGGCTTTGACGAAGTTGAACTGGGGTTTCTTGTGGGAAAAGAGTACCAGAGACAGGGCTATGCAACAGAAGCCTGCAGGGCAATCCTTGACTATGGAAGGGACATCCTGGGATTTGACAAGGTGCAGACCCTGGTTAAGGAGGAAAACGTGGTGTCCATCCACTTGTGCGAAAGGCTTGGGTTTAAGAAAGTCGGAGATGTGGATGTTGAGGAAAACATCTATGGCAAGGAATATAAGGGCAAGAAGGTCGCACTCAGCAGTGCTTCTTACGGGAGATATGTGAGAATGACGCGAGTTTTCTGAGCTTTAGAAGCTAAAATTGACCAGACTCAAATATTTTTATGGTAAATTTTAGGTTTATCCTGTAAGATATAGCTGTAGCTTTGGAAAATTATTGATTCGGCAGGTATGAAGAGGAGAATCTTCTTACAGGAGAGTATCTGCCATGGAGGGAAAATGAGTTCATTAGAAATTTTCAGTCTGGTAGCGGGGCTGGTAGGCGGCCTTGCAATGTTCCTTTACGGAATGAATGTCATGAGCGGAGGTCTCACGAAGGCGGCGGGAGGTAAGCTTGAGAGTGTCCTCGCCAAGGTCACGGGGCGCCCGGTTATCGCATATCTGTTCGGAGTTGGTGTAACAGCTCTCGTCCAGTCATCTTCAGCTTCTACCGTAATGGTAGTTGGTCTTGTTAATTCAGGTATTATGACTCTCAAGCAGGCCGTGAACGTTATCCTCGGTGCCAACCTTGGTACAACTTTTACAGCATGGCTTCTTTCATTAAATGCAATCAGCAGTGATAACTTTTTGATAAACCTTCTTAAGCCAAGGTCATTCACACCATTTTTGGCGCTTGTGGGCATTGCACTTTACATGTTCACGAAGAGTGACAAGAAGAAAAATGTGGGAACCATCCTTCTGGGATTCTCGGTTCTCATGTTCGGAATGAGTTCAATGTCCGATGCGGTCTCGCCGCTCAAGGATGTTGACAGCTTTAAAAGAGTTCTGACAACCTTCAGCAATCCGCTTATAGGTTTTATGGTTGGAATAGTCTTTACCATGGTGATCCAGAGTTCGGCAGGAACTATCGGTGTACTGCAGGCGCTGTCACTATCTGTTAAGGTCACATACAGTATGGCGATACCTGTTGTCGTGGGCGCAGAGGTTGGTACCTGTATCACAGCTATCCTCTCTTCACTTGGTGCCAACAAGAACGGCAAGAGAACAGCGCTGATGCACCTGTATTTCAACGTCATAAAGGCTACTCTCTTTATGATCATTTTCTATACGCTAAATGCGATCATTGGATTTGTGTTTATGGATGACAAGATCGGCATGGTTGGAATCGCCGGTATCCACACACTGATCAACCTGGTAGCAACGCCTCTCATGCTCCCTTTCTCAGGGCTTTTAGTAAATCTTGCGCTGAAGACCATCCCCATCGACGAGAGGGAAAAGAAGGAGCAGGAGGAACACGAGGGTATCAGGACACTGGATCCGAGATTTCTTTCAAACCCGCCCTTTGCTCTTGAGCAGGCAAGACAGGCTTCAATTGCAATGGCAGATATGTCAAGGGATGCCCTTCAGAAGGCGATCGGACTCATCGACAACTACGATGCCGAGGTTGCGGCAGACGTCGACTACCTTGAGAGAAAGGTGGATACCTATGAGGATCAGCTGGGCACATACCTCATGCAGATCAATGCCCATCATCTCGGGGTCAAGGACAGCCACACTCTGTCAGTTCTTTTGCACTGTATAACCGACTATGAGAGGATAAGTGACCATGCCCTCAACATCATGCAGAAGGCCGGCAACATGAACGAGAACAAGAGAGAGTTCTCGCCCAAGGCCAAATCAGAGATGGCGATCTTTGCAGATGCGGTAAAAGAGATTGTGGATCTGTCCGTAAGATCTTTTGAGAATCAGGATGTAACACTTGCCAAGCAGATAGAGCCTCTTGAGGAGACCATCGATGAGATCCACAAGGAGATGAAACGCCGCCATGTGAGGAGGCTCAGAAAGGGTAAATGTACCATAGAGCAGGGCTTTGATCTGTCCGATATCGGAACAGACTTTGAGCGTATTGCAGATCACTGCAGCAACATTGCTGTCGGTATTATCGAGGTTGATGAGGATGCCTATGATGCCCATGGCTACATTGAGCAGCTCAAGGCCGCAAGGGACGACAACTTTGAGAAGACATTCGAGTTCTATCAGAACAAATACCTGCTTCCGGCAGTTAAATTCTAATAAGTATCGAGGTTTTTTATGAATATCAGAAAGCTTAACAGGCTTGATACGCTCATAGAGAGTCAGAGAAAGAAAGGGCTCCTTCAGGGAGCTGCAATTGTGGTGGAGCACAAGGGCAAAAGAGTTTATGAGAACCACTACGAGCCCGACAGGGAAGACAGCATCTACAAGATCTTCAGTATGACCAAGCCGATAACGGCTGTGGCAGCGATGATGCTTTATGAGAGCGGGGAGCTTGATCTTATGAGCAGGGTCTCGGATTATCTTCCGGGGTACAGGGACTGCAAGGTTGTATCTTCTGATGGGATCAGAAGAGCACAGAATCAGATTACTATAAAAGATCTTTTGAACATGACCTCCGGAATAGTTTATTCCGGAGATTTTGGTGAAGCAGAGAGACTCATGACCAAGATCTACAGGGAGGCAAGGACGCAGAGCGAGTCCGGCATCCTTAGGACCAATACTGACATCTGCAACAAGCTTGCCGAGGCGGGTGTTGCCTTTGAACCCGGCGAAGCTTTCAGATACGGCCACTCCGCGGACATTCTTGGCGGCGTCATCGAAGTGATAAGCGGAATGAAGCTGTCGGATTACTTCAGGGAGAAGATATTCACACCGCTCAACATGGAAGACACGGATTTCAAGATTGGTGAAGGCAAGGAATTCAGGCAGGCGGTGCTCTACAGACGGGATAAGAAGGGCAAGGCCGTCAGGGCAGAGGACGATGTCAGAAGGCGTCTTGAGATGGAGACACCCTCAAAGGACCCGTGGTTTGAACAGGGCGGATCCGGACTTTATTCAACGACAGCCGATTATGCCAGATTTGCGCAATTTCTTTTGAATAAAGGCTCATACCACGGCAAGGAGCTCATTGGAAGACGGACCATGGAGTTTATGGTGACACCGCAGCTCAATCCCGCACAGCTTCACAGTTTCGACCTTGAATCCTGCAAGGGATACAGCTATGGCAACTACTTCAGGATCCTGACAGATCCGGCTCTTGCCTGCTCCAACGGAAGCGTTGGAGAGTACGGATGGGACGGCGCCGGTGGAAGCTATTTCTTTGTGGATCCCACCGAGGAGCTTATCTTCATCTACATGCAGCAGATTGAGGGCGGCTGTGATTACAGCTTTATTCGCGGGCTCAAGCAGATAGTGTACGGGGCCTGCTGACACTATAAGGAAGATGCGGGGAGTCAGAGGGAGATGCGTTCCCCTTTGACTCCCCTGATTTAGAGGATTTTTAAAATGGAATTTGAATACATAGAGAAAAAAGAAGAGGGACGGTTCATCAACCGGTACGACGTCCACTACAGGATGGAGGACGGCAACGAGAAAGTCTATGAGATGGTGAGCCGCAGCCGCAGGATCAGTGATTTTGAAGAGCTCCACAACCCTAAGGAAGATGCGGTAGCCATCATAATGCACGATGAGAGCGGAGAGAAGATCCTGATAAACAGGGAATTCAGAATGGCCATGGGCAAGTGGGTGTACAACTTCCCTGCCGGCCTCATTGATGAGGGCGAGACAAGAGAACAGGCCGCAAGGCGTGAGCTCAAGGAGGAGACAGGCCTTGATATCCTTGAGATCAAGAAGTGGTGGGGGCCCTGCTATTCTGCCATCGGCTTTTCCAACGAGAGAAACGCCTGCTGTGTAGGCGTTGCAGGAGGAACTTTTTCTGCGAGCACTTCTCTTCAGGAGGAGATCGAGCCGAGATGGTACACCAAGGCAGAAGTGAGAGACCTTCTGGAGAAAGAGTTTTTTGCCGTCAGGACGCAGGCGTATTGTTATTTGTGGAGTCAGAGTTAACAGGTAGGATACATGAACGAAAAAAAGGGCATTTATCATGACAGCGCTCATGGAGAAGAACTAAAGAGAGGGATAGCGGGACTGAACATCTGTGAGGAGTGCGGAGGCTTCTGCACCACCAATGTTCCGCTCATGGAAGGGCTCCCTGTCAACGTACAGGTATCCCTCATGGAGCACTCAAGACATGAGACTCTTAAAAAGAACAGCTACCTGTTCAGGGAAGGCGAGGTTGTTGATTCCATATGTATCATCAGGAAGGGTAGAGTGAAACTGTGCAGATTCGATTCACTGGGCCGCGAGCAGATCGTGACGATCCTTGCAGACCACGACATTATCTGGGAGGGAATGTTCCTGGACGGGTCCGTTTACCCCTACTCGGCAGTCTGCCTGACTAATGCATCAATCTGCCGCATTCACAGGGATGACTTCATCAAGGTGGTCAATGATCCGGCAGCAGCAATGAACACGATCATCCTCCTGAGCAAAAAGCTTCATGACGCCAACGAGAGGAACATGCTCCTGTCCACCAAGGACCCCATGGCAAGACTTGCGGGATTTCTCATGTACAGAGTGGACAGAAGTGTTGATGAGGATATAATCCTCAAGCTCGATGATATAGCAGCCAGCGTGAGCCTTCGCACCGAGACCGTATCAAGAAAGCTAAGAGACCTTGAAAAAGAGGGACTTATTCAGCGCCTCGGGCACGCCAGGATCAGAGTGCTGGACAGAGATGCGCTGAGAGACATCTATGTATCGCAGTGATACAGGTTAAAAGACGTAAGAAAAGGCTGTCGCTTCAGATTGATATGATACCTCCAAAGTAGACTTTGGTTATTTAACCTATCTACTTTGGAGATATCATATCAGTTCAAAGCGACAGCCTCTTTTTTGATATCACGTGACAAGATGCAGCATCCTTGTAGCTATGTTGAAGTAGACAAGGAGTGAGAGAGCATCAACTATTGTTGTGATGAAAGGACTTGCCATCACAGCCGGGTCAAAGCCGAGCTTGGATGCCAGCATCGGAAGACAGCACCCCACCAGCTTGGCGATAAGCACCACGATCAGCAGAGTCAGGCAGATGACAGCGGCCACCGGAATCTGGAGCTTGTCGAGAACAAGGAGCTTCACAAAGTTGGCCGCAGCGAGGGTCAGTCCGCACAGCACTGCCACTCTCATCTCTTTCCATATGATCTTGAAGATATCTTCAAATTCTATTTCCTTGAGCGAAAGTCCACGGATGATGGATACGCTGGCCTGGGAGCCCGCATTTCCGCCTGTATCCATGAGCATCGGAATATATGCAGTAAGTACTACGAAGGCTGAAAGTGCGTCCTCGAATCCTGTGATGATCGCACCTGTAAAGGTGGCGCTTATCATGAGGAACAACAGCCAGGGAATCCTGCTCTTATAGGTCTCAAAAACACCAACCTTGGGGTAGGGCTTGTCGGACGGCACGATAGCTGCCATCTTCTCGATATCCTCGGTGGCCTCTTCTTCAAGGATGTCCACTACGTCATCGATGGTGATGATACCGACCATTCTTCCCTCGTTGTCCACTACAGGCATTGCAGTGAAGCCGTACTTCTGGAAGGTTCTAGCGGCTTCTTCCTGGTCGGTCATGGTGCCTATGCTGATGACATTGGTGTTCATTATGTCACCGATGATCTCTGAAGGATCCATGATGAGAAGGTATCTAAGGGCTACGGTACCGACAAGAACTTTCTGCTTGGTAACTACATAGCAGATGTTGATGGTCTCGGAGTCAACGCCTTTTTTGCGGATGCGCTCAATGGCATCGGACACAGTCATGTCTTCCCTGAGGTCCACATACTCGACGGTCATTATGGAACCCGCGGAGTCCTCGGGGTACTGCAGAAGGTGATTGATATCAGCTCGTGTCTCCGGGCTTGCATTGGCAAGGATGCGCTTAACAACGCTGGCAGGCATCTCTTCAAGAATGTCTGTAGCGTCATCGGCCATCAGATTTTCAATTATACTGGAAGCCTCTCGATCAGACATTGAACGGATGATGTACTGCTGCACATCCGCTTCAAGATCGGCAAAAACATCCGCAGCCATGTCCTTGGGAAGGATCCTGAACATCTTAAGGGAATCCTCCGCCTCCATCTCACTCATCGCCTCAGCGATATCTGTGGTATTCATCTCCGAGATGGTCTGACGA
This sequence comes from uncultured Butyrivibrio sp., assembly GCA_946546925.1. Classification (GTDB taxonomy): domain Bacteria; phylum Bacillota; class Clostridia; order Lachnospirales; family Lachnospiraceae; genus Butyrivibrio. Next base: position 1,538 of record CAMNOS010000011.1, on the reverse strand, counting down.
AGCTTGGTGTATTGCCTGGAGGATAGAAGCTCCCCTAGCTCAAGGGCGAGTGTCTTTTCTTCTAATTCCATGGTAATCTCCTTTATGTGTGGTTTTTATGGTACTTCGACCGGGAGCAGAATCGCTGCTTGATATATGAGGATCTGACTTCACAAAAACCACCACCTTTCTGTAAGGAGATTTGGTGCTGCTGCGCAGGGAAAGCGCCGAATCGCACCACTATTCTTACTCTATCACAAATAAACGGGCACATCAATTCATGTACTTGTAATAAATTTTCTAAACAATCTATAAAACATGAAAATTTCTTTTGCCATAGGAAAAAGGGCTTCGTATAATATAGCGTGATGTAAGTGATTACATATTGAATTGAGGAGGAAAAGAATAATGAAAAAGACTATCGCAATGATCATGGCCGGTATTACAGCTCTCTCACTTGTAGCTTGTGGTCAGACAGCTGAGGCACCTGCAGAGGAGACAGTTCATGAGGCAGTACAGGAAGAAGCACCTAAGCAGGAAGAGGAACCGGTAGGAATGGCCAATCCCTGGCGCGACATTACAGAAGAGGAGGCCAATTCAATTTATGCCAAGCTCTTTACCGCACCTGAAGGCGCAACAGATGTAAAGTGGAGCATCATGGACAGCGCAGCGGATCCCTCAGGATTCCCCGGACCCCTCGTACAGATGATGTTCACTCTTGACGGCAGAGAGTTCACAGCAAGAATGCAGACTACTTCCGAGGACCAGGCAGATATCTCCGGTATGTTCTATGAATGGACTGTAACGGATGATACAACTCTTCACGGATGGGGCGGCGACAATATGCCTGCTACCTGCTCAAGATATGTAGGTGAGAACGAATACGCAGATCTGTGCAGCTGGTATGACATCGAGTATGGCGCAGCTTACACCTTAAGTGTTACAGACAAGGATCTGGACGGCTTTGACATCCAGGCGATCGCAGAAGCAATCTACAATCCAGAGAACGAGCCCGGATTTGATATGCCTGATGATGAGGAAGAACACACTCCTTTTGATATCACAGGATGTGATACCTTCACAGATATCGTTGACAAGCTCCCTGCAGGCTGGGCATATGCCAATGCAACAATGGGCGAGCAGGATGTACTTCTTATAACAGAGTACACCTATGATTACAACGCCGGCGAGGGCACACCTCTCTTTGCCGCTATTGATGCAGAGGTTTATTACTACAGCGAAGATGGAGTACCCACATATGCCGGATACATCACTTCAGGCGGAACGGCATATCCTCTTACACAGGTAGACAAAAACGTCTACACAGGTGCCAACCACTTCGTTAAGGCCAACGCCATTGTGGCAGGAGGCATTGTTATCGATGAGGAGGCTTCTGTCGAGTACGATACAGACGGAAATGCAACCTACTATGCTCACTCTGATCTCCGCGATGTAGGTGCCGACGAGAACGGTCAGGTCAAGGACGACACAAGAATGACAGAGATGTACACTGAGATGGGCGAAGGCCAGATCATCGAGTTCGCAGTAGTTGAATGATT
>CAMNOS010000010.1 GCA_946546925.1 uncultured Butyrivibrio sp. | reverse complement strand
CAGACGGCTACACATATTACCTGGCAGAGGCTCTTGCAGATACAGTTCTTGGCGGTCTTGCCAGGGAAGAGGGTCAGAAAGCCTACGAGGTTCTTGAGACTTACGTCGGAACAGACCTGGAGTACAAGGAGTACGAACCTCTTTACCAGTGCGCCAAGGATGAGGCAGACAAGCAGCACAAGAAGGCCTTCTTTATCTACTGCGACAACTACGTAACCATGTCAGATGGTACAGGTATCGTACACATCGCTCCCGCCTTCGGTGAAGATGACGCAAGAGTAGGGCGCAAGTATGACGCTCCTCTCGTTCAGATGGTTGACTCAGAGGGAAGACTTAAGCCTGAGACTCCTTTTGCAGGCTACAGATGCAAGCCCACTCAGAAGGAGATGGATGAGGGCGCAGTGAGCGCGGATCCAGAGGTACTTAAGGACCTGGATTCAAGAAAGCTCCTCTTCTCCGCACCCAAGATGGAACACGACTATCCTCACTGCTGGAGATGCTCCACACCCCTTCTTTACTACGCAAGATCTTCCTGGTTCATCAAGGTTACTGAGGTCAAGGACGACCTTATCCGCAACAACAAGGAGATCAACTGGGTTCCCGAGTCCATCGGTAAGGGAAGATTCGGCGACTGGCTTGAGAACATTCAGGACTGGGGTATCTCCCGTGACAGATACTGGGGAACACCTCTTAACATCTGGGAGTGTGATGACTGCGGCCACCAGCTCTCCGTTGGTTCGAGAAAAGAGCTTGCAGAACTCTCAGGAGATCCCGCGGCTGAGACCTGCGAGCTTCACAGACCTTACATCGACAAATTTGAGATCACCTGCCCCAAGTGCGGCAAGAAGATGCACAGGGTAAAAGAGGTTATCGACTGCTGGTTCGACTCAGGAGCAATGCCTTTTGCACAGCTCCACTACCCATTTGAGAATAAGGAGCTCTTTGAGAAGCAGTTCCCCGCTGAGTTCATCTCAGAGGCTGTGGACCAGACAAGAGGATGGTTCTACTCACTGCATGCAGAGGCAACACTTCTTTTCAATAAGCCTGCATTCAAGAACGTAATAGTTCTTGGCCTTGTCCAGGATGAGAACGGACAGAAGATGAGTAAGAGTAAGGGCAATGCCGTTGATCCTTTTGACGCCCTTGCCAAATACGGAGCAGATGCCATCAGGTGGTACTTCTACACCAACTCAGCACCCTGGCTTCCTTCCCGCTTCTCAGGCGATGCGGTTATGGAGGGACAGCGCAAGTTCCTTGGAACACTCTGGAACACCTATGCATTCTTTGTACTTTATGCAAACATCGACGGATTCGATGCTGCCAACTATAAGCTTGAGCTGGACAAGCTCACAGTCATGGACAAGTGGCTTCTGTCAAAGCTTAACAGCTGCGTGAAGGCAGTTGACGAGAACCTGGGTAACTACAGGATCCCTGAGGCAGGCAAGACCCTTGACAACTTCGTTGACGAGATGTCCAACTGGTACGTAAGAAGATCTCGTGAGAGATTCTGGGCTAAGGGCATGGAGCAGGACAAGATATCTGCTTACATGACTCTTTACACAGCTCTCGTAACCGTTGCCAAGGCAGCAGCGCCTATGGTTCCTTTCATGACAGAGGAGATCTACCAGAACCTTGTAAGAAACAGCTTTGCGGATGCTCCTGAGAGTATCCACCTCTGCGACTTCCCTGCAGTGGATGAGTCTCTCATCGATGAGAAGCTTGAAAAAGACATGGAAGAGGTTCTTGACATCGTTGTTCTGGGACGTGCAGCAAGAAATGCAGCCAATATCAAGAACCGTCAGCCCATCGGCCAGATGTATGTCAAGGCAGAAGAGACTGTTGGTGAGTTTTATACAGATATCATCAGGGAGGAGCTCAACGTCAAGAACGTGGCATTTACCGATGACGTAAGAGACTTTACCAGCTACAGCTTCAAGCCTCAGCTCAAGACCCTGGGACCTAAGTACGGCAAGAACATCGGCGCCATCAAGGGCTACCTTGAGACTCTGGATGGCAACGCCACCATGGACGAGCTGAACACAAAGGGTTCCATAAAGTTTACTGTCAACGACGTTGATGTAGAGCTTGTTAAGGATGACCTTCTTATCGAGATGACTCAGAAGGAAGGCTTCGTCTCTCAGGAGAACTGGGGCATCACTGTTGTCCTTGACACCAACCTCTCAGAGGAACTCATCAATGAAGGCTTTGTGCTCGAGGTCATCAGCAAGGTTCAGACCATGCGTAAGGACTCCGGATTCGAAGTTATGGACCACATCAAAGTGTCTTTAAACGGCAATGACAAGCTCGCCGATATCGTTAAGGCCAATGAGAGCAGCATCTCAACCAAGGTTCTTGCCAACGAGATCGTATACGGCGCAGATGTTGCCAATGCAAAAGAGTGGGATATCAACGGACAGAAGGTTACAATCGGCGTAGAGAAAGTATAAAAACACAGTAATTAAATATATAAACAAAAAAATGCCCTGCGTAAAGGAATGACTGGCTGAAAGTGCTCAGCGCAATTTTCTTTGTCGCAGGGTGTTTTTATTCATGAATCCGTCTTTTTGCCGGATCTGAAACATATTTTCACAAAAGCTAAAATAATCCAGCCCCAATGCCGATATTATTATTGACCGCAGGGAAGCGCGTTACATGCAAGGATGCATCACTTATGGAAATCCCGCATTATGTGGGATATTGAGAAGGATCTTGGCATGGTAATTCAGCACAACCTGACAGCAATGAATTCTAACAGGCAGTTTGGAATAACGACCGGCGCCAGAGCCAGGTCGTCTGAAAAGCTGTCTTCAGGATACAAGATCAATCGCGCAGCAGATGACGCGGCAGGACTCGCAATCAGTGAAAAAATGAGAAGACAGATCCGCGGACTTACCCAGGCCGAGGACAATGTTCAGGACGGCATCTCCTATGTACAGATAGCAGATGGCGCCCTTGCTGAGATTGATGATATTCTTGCAAGAATGACAGAGCTTTGTGTCAAAGCTGCTACAGAGACACTTTCTGACGAGGACAGGGAATATATCGATCAGGAGATACAGCAGCTTAAACTTGAGAGCAACAGGACTTTTAAGACCACTACATTCAATGATCTGCCGATCTGGGACGAAAATTCCAAGGGCCGAAAGATAATTGGAAAAGAGACAAGACCGGTTATCAACTGGAACACCGGCACAAGTTCTTACAGCGGAACAATTACAGACACCAATAAAGGCGCATGGCCGGGGAACAGTCAGTTCAAATTTGAAGCCACAAGCAGCGGCGTGAAGGTAAAATGGAAAGGATACGACGGGGTTGACTATGAAAGCAATGAGATTGCAATGCCTTCATTGGAAGACCTTAAAGAGAACGGGCTTAATCTGAACCTGAACAGCGAGACGATGGACTACGGCAGGTATCCGAGTGCTGAAGGGATAAATCCGAAGCTGTCACTCACCGTGGATGAAGATGCCACAATGTCAGATGTCGTATCTGCGATCAATAATGCGGTAGTATCGGCCACTTCATCACATAGCCTGACCGGAACAGTGTATTCATCCATGAGTAATCCCAGAATAACTGTGAACACGGGGCATATGAGCTATCTTGGCGGGCTTGTGAGCGGAAGAACTGTGGGCGCTTCATCAGATACGGATCATATTGTGGGAACGGGGGATAATAAAAGTCCGGCGGGTGATACTGCCGACACGATGAGTTTTACTTTTACCATGACCAAGGATGAGGACGCACTTCCGGCATCCCCGAATACTTTTACAGCGACTGCTACAAGCAATATCTATGTTTCGACGAATGCGTCAGATTTAAGGCCTGAGAAACAAGGGCAGTGGTGGAACTATAATATATATGGATCAAAGGTTTTAATTTCCCATACTTTTTCCGGAAGCGGCCTTGCGGATTCAATAAGGATGGCACTTGAAGATGAAGCTAACTCTGTCATAGATGACAGCGAAGTCGGCGGCAGTCTGTTTATAGGATTTAATATAAGCCCCAATGAGGAGGTTAAATACAGTTTTACAGGTTCCGAAGGCACTACAGAAGGAAGTCAGCTGCCGAATAATTTTGCAAATATCACGCTGAGAGTAGATGTTAATTCAACCGAGAGTGCTCAGGACGTCATTGACAGGATAAACAGTATTACCGGACTTGACCTCTCTTCAAGCGGCGGAAATTCTGTGAACATGAGAAATTATGCGTATCAGACATTTGAGGGCAATATCTACGGCGGCACGATGAGGGTTGAGATCCAGGCCGGAGCTGACGGAACGCAGGACAACAGGATTCCTATTATATATGACATCCTCAATAATCACTCCCTGAAGATAAATGATCTGAATACTCTCACGGTGGAAAGCTCCCAGAATGGGCTTTCCAAAGTAAAGAATGCCGCGAGGATAGTGGACGAGCAGAGAGCTGTATTCGGAGCATACCAGAACCGAATGGAACATACCTACAATAACCTCGGCAATGTGGTTGAGAATACACAGAGTGCTGAATCCATCATCAGGGACACGGATATGGCAGCAGAGATGGTCAGGTTCTCCAATCTCAACATTCTGGCCCAGGCAGGTCAGTCGATGATGGCACAGGCAAATCAGACCAGCCAGGGAGTATTGTCACTTCTTCAGTAAATGAGAATGAGACAAATGATTTATGACGTATTTTTTGCATCAGCCCCCTTTGGACCATGCTCAGAGGGGGCTTTTTAATTGCAAAGGACAGAGCATGCCGATGAATGCAGAATTTAGGGATATTTTATAGAATTGTGTATGCTTTTGCTGTAAAATAATTACGTATATGGTGTCTTATGTGAAATAAAGAACCGCATATCACAAGTAGATTTTCTTTGAGGAGGCAAAATGAAAAAAAAGAAGTTATCTTTTGATAAGGACCTGTTCAAGAGGAGCGTTCAGTACAACGTCAAGACGCTGTACAGAAAGACAATGGATGAAGCTACGGAGCAGGAGCTGTATCAGGCTTGTGCCTATGCCATCAAGGATGCAATCGTTGATCACTGGATGACTACCCAGAAGGCTGCAGACGAGCAGGATCCCAAGATTGTTTATTACATGTCCATGGAATTCCTCATGGGAAGAGCATTCGGCAACAACCTTATTAATCTCCAGGCTTACAAGCCGGTTAAAGAGGCACTCGATGAGCTTGGTATCGATGTAAACATGGTTGAGGACCAGGAGCCGGACCCCGCCCTTGGAAACGGAGGCCTCGGAAGACTTGCTGCATGTTTCCTGGATTCTCTTTCAACACTCGGATATATGGCTTACGGCTGCGGAATCCGCTACAAATACGGAATGTTCCGCCAGAAGATCAAGGACGGCTACCAGGTTGAGGTGCCGGACAACTGGTTGGACAACGGCAACCCCTTTGAGCTTAGAAGAAATGAATATGCCAAGGAAGTTAAGTTTGGCGGATATGTCAATATGTACACTGATGACCGCGGCAGAACCGTGTTCAAGCAGGAAGGCTATCAGGTAGTTAAGGCTGTTCCTTATGATCTCCCGGTTGTTGGATACGGCAACGGCGTTGTCAACACACTAAGGATCTGGGATGCGGAGCCTGTTCAGTGCTTCCAGCTGGATTCTTTTGACAAGGGTGACTATCAGAAGGCTGTTGAGCAGGAGAATCTTGCAAGCCAGCTCTGTGAAGTGCTCTATCCAAATGACAACCACATTGCAGGTAAAGAGCTGCGTCTCAAACAGCAGTATTTCTTTATCTCCGCTTCTGTTCAGACTGCTCTTAAGAGATATCTCAAGAAGCACGACGATATCAGGAAATTCTACGAGAAGGCTGTATTCCAGCTCAACGATACACATCCTACGGTTGCGGTTGCTGAGCTCATGAGACTCCTCATGGACGAGTATTATCTCACCTGGGACGAGGCGTGGGATGTAACACTTAAGACCTGCTGCTACACCAATCACACAATTATGGCAGAGGCTCTTGAGAAGTGGCCTGTAGATCTTTTCCAGAGGCTCCTTCCGAGAATCTATCAGATCGTTGACGAGATCAACAGAAGATTCGTTGACCAGATCATGCGCCAGTACACAGGTTCTGCAGGAATCGATGTTCAGGCCAAGATAAGGAGCATGGCGATCCTCTATGACAATCAGGTCAAGATGGCTCATCTTGCGATTGTCGGCGGACACTCGGTAAACGGTGTTGCAAAGCTTCACACCGAGATCCTTGAAAAGAGAGAACTCAAGGACTTCTACGAGATGATGCCGGAGAAGTTTAACAACAAGACCAACGGTATTACACAGAGAAGATTCCTGCTTCACGCCAATCCGCTTCTTGCTGACTGGGTTACAGACAAGATCGGCGATGGCTGGATAACAGATCTCTCCGAGATGGACAAGCTCAAGAGCCTTGTCAATGACAAGAAGGCCCTTGAGGAGTTCATGGATATCAAGTACAAGAACAAGAAGCGCCTGGCTGCCTACATCAAGGAGCACAATGGGATTGAGGTTGATCCAAAGTCCATCTTCGATGTGCAGGTAAAAAGGCTTCATGAGTATAAGAGGCAGCTCCTCAACATCCTTCAGGTTATACACAAGTATAAAGAGATCAAGGCTCATCCGGGTAATGATTTCTATCCGAAGACATACATCTTTGGAGCCAAGGCGGCAGCAGGATATCTGACAGCGAAGCTTACGATCAAGCTTATCAACTCAGTTGCCGATGTCGTGAACAACGACCCTGATATCAAGGGAAGGCTCAAGGTTGTATTCATTGAGGATTACAAGGTTTCAAACGCAGAGCTCATCTTTGCGGCAGCAGATATCTCTGAGCAGATATCCACAGCAAGTAAGGAAGCTTCCGGAACCGGCAACATGAAGATGATGCTTAACGGTGCGGTTACTCTTGGAACACTTGACGGAGCCAATGTGGAGATCGTAAATGAAGTCGGCGAGGAGAACGCCTTTATCTTTGGTCTGACATCTCAGGAAGTTATGGACTATGAGAAGCACGGCGGATACAATCCGATGGATATCTACAACTCTGATCCCAACGTCAAGCAGGTTCTTGACAGTCTTGTAGACGGAACCTTCTCTCAGGACAGAGAACTCTTCAGACCGCTTTACAACTGCCTGCTCAATACGATCAATTCCAACAAGGCAGATCAGTACTTCATCCTTAAGGACTTTGAGGCATATCTCGATGCACAGAGAAGAATCTCTGATGCTTATGCCGACAAGAAGCGCTGGGCCAAGATGTCACTTCTCAATACTGCATCCTGCGGTAAGTTCTCATCAGACAGAACAATCCAGGAGTACGTGGATGAGGTATGGCACCTGGATAAATTACAACTGTAAAGATACAGAAAATTCGAGGCTGTTGCAGATTTTGCAACAGCCTCTTTTTTCGTGGCAAGTCACGGGAAGTCAAAAGAACCGTCCACGTGACTTGCCATGCATGTATTTTAGTTGGGATCGTTGGACTCGCTGTGCCTCTCCGCAATGAGTTTTTCTACCTTAAGAAGGTTCTCCTTGCTGCCTGCGGGGGTGTCGCTTTTGGGAAGGGACTTGCGGTAGGAGGATGGAGACATTTTCTTTTCCTGCTTGAAGGCCTTGGAGAATACCAGAGGATCGGTATAGCCGCAGGAGATTGCCACTGATTCTATTGGGAGCTGAGTAAGCTGTAGCAGTTCCGTGGCCTTGGCTATTCTATAACTTGTCAGATACTGCTGCGGGGATATGCCGAGGGTCTTTTCAAAAAGAGTGTACAGATAACTTCTGTTGATGCAGACATAGTCCGCTATGTCCGTTACCTTTATGGGGTTGCAGTAATTGCTCCTTACAAATGCCTGGGCTTTTGTCACGTAGTTGTTGGCACTGCCCGAGTCTGACCTTGCAGTGACGCTGATTCCGGATGCAATGACTGACAGGAACATGGACAAAAGGCCATTGCGCCTCAGGACATCCTCAACGCTGAAGGTGTTGTGATCCATCATGTCTTTGACGATATTGTAGATTTCATTCTGATCCCCACTCTTGAACACCGGCTGCTGGAGGGAGAGGCCAAGCTGCGACACCACTTCCGCAGCTTTTTTGCCGCCGAAACCTATCCAGGTGTAGGTCCAGGGATCGTGTTCATCAGCTATGTAATAGGCAAGCTCCTCGGGAACAATGAGAAAACCGTAGCCCTGTCTTAAGGGATAGGTCTTGCCTCCAATGGAGAAAGTACCCTTGCCGCTCAGGCAGTAGTGGATCATGAAATGAGGCTTCAGCGCGGGACCGAAGCTATGACCGGGGAGGGTCTGTGACAGACCGCAGCAGTATACGTACAGATCATCTGATTCTTCAGTATTAAAAAGTAGTTTGTATGCCTTTTCCATATCAGTACTTGTCTCCTTCTCATTATTTTAATATGCTGAATATCACTTTTACAAGACTTCGAAACAATTGTGTTTTCGCGGGATTTACTGTAAAATGTAAGTTGCATTTTGAATTATAAATGTGAAAGGAAAATGTTTTGCAAAAGGATATACAGGATTTTTTACAAGCGGGCAATGAAATACTGAACAGTGTGTCAAGTGCCATAGACAGGAATGATTACAGCACGCTCCATGCAGATGTGGCAAGAGTTGTTAAGTCGGTGAGTATCGACAGGAAGGTCAATTACTCAAGCCAGATGAGGGGACAGCAGCCGGGCAACAGCGCTCAGGTGCGGACTCAGCAAAGAGTTTTCCCTTTCCTTCAAAAGAGAGTCAGCAAATATCTTGGGGTTCCGCAGATGGCTGTGGCGGGCTCAATCGGAGCTTTTCTCTTCCTGTCGTTTCTTGGAGCGCTTCTTAGCTCATCGGTTCCCGGATCGATTGTGCTGGGGCTCATTGTGGCAGCCTGCGGATATTTCTTTTTCCGGGGCAAGCACAAGTATGAACTGTCCAGGAAATTTTACCAGTACGGCTCAATCCTCAAGGATGCTGAATATTTCAATATATCTGACCTTGCAAAGGCTACGCTCAAGAACGACAAGTCGGTTCTAAGGGACATTAAGGCCATGATTAAGGAAGGATTCCTTCCAAGAGCAAGACTCGACAATACTGAGACTGTCTGCATGGTTACCGACAGGGCATATGAACAGTATCTGGGGGCCGAGAGCGACAGGATTGCCAGGGAGCAGAGGCAGCAGGAAGAGAAGAGAGTGCAGGCTGAGAAGGTTCGTGCTGAGAATGCCGAGTATAAGAATCTTCCCGCCAACGCGGTTCAGATACTCGAAGAGGGCAAGGAATATATTACTTTCGTGAGGCAGATCAACGATGTGATCCCTGACACCGAGGAGATGAGCAACAAGCTCTACAGGCTTGAGGAGATCATGAACAGGATCTTTGCGCAGGTCAAAAAGGATCCGTCAAGCGCTGACGAGCTCCATAAGCTGATGAACTATTATCTTCCCACAACCAAGAAGCTTCTGAGCGCCTATGTGGAGCTTGACAAGCAGCCTGAAGTGGGAGAGAACATAACCCAGACCAAGAGAGAGATCGACGCAGCCATGGATACCATCAACATGGCATTTGAGAGCCTTCTGGACAACATGTTCCAGGATATGGCATGGGATATTTCTTCTGACATCTCTGTTATGAAGACTATGATGGCTCAGGACGGACTTACCGTTGAGGGGCAGGGAATCGGAGCTCAGATGGCGGGACAGTCTCAGGGACAGGTTCTTACTCAGCCCAAATAAGAAGAATTTTCTATAAAAGTATTTAGGAGGTCAATATGGGAGCAGAATTAGAATTCGGTGCGGCTCCGGCAGCACCATCACTTGAATTTGGAGCAGCGCAGGCACAGGAGGCACCTGCAGAGCCGGCCAAGGAAGAGTCCAACGGCAATCTGGCAATGGAAGCGCAGCTCACACCTGAGGAACTCAAGCAGGTTGAGGACTTCAGCCAGCAGATCGATATCTCCAACACCACCGGTGTAATGAACTACGGCGTAGGAACCCAGAAGAAGCTGGCAGATTTTTCCGAGAAGGCCATTGAGAACGTCCGCACCAAGGATATGGGCGAAGTGGGTAATATGATCACTAACCTTGTCACAGAGCTCAAGGGATTTGAGATCGACGAGGATGAGAAGGGCATAAGAGCCCTCTTCAAAAAGAGCACCAACAAGCTGGAGGGACTCAAGGCCAAGTATGCCAAGGCAGAGACCAATGTTCAGACCATCTCCAATGAACTTGAGAAGCACCAGGTCACACTTCTTAAGGATGTTGAGGTACTTGATAAGATGTACGACCTCAACCTCAATTATTACAAGGAACTTACGATGTACATCCTTGCAGGTAAGAAGAGACTGGAGCAGGAGAGAGCAACAACACTTGTTGAGCTCCAGAACAAGGCGGCAGCATCAGGACTTCCTGAGGATGCTGAGGCAGCCAAAGACTTTGCCAATAAGTGCGACAGATTTGAAAAGAAGCTGTATGACCTTGAACTTACAAGGACGATTGCGATGCAGACAGGCCCTCAGATCCGCATGGTGCAGTCTTCAGATACCATGATGGCTGAGAAGATTCAGTCGACCATCGTCAACACAATTCCTCTCTGGAAGAACCAGATGGTCATTGCAATGGGCATTGAGCATGCCACACAGGCTGCAAGGGCTGAGCGTGAAGTCAACGACATGACCAATCAGCTGCTTCGTAAGAATGCGGATGCGCTCAAGGTTGCAACCGTTGAGTCAGCCAAGGAAGCAGAGAGAGGTATTGTTGATATTGAGACACTCAAGCACACCAACGAGTCACTTATCACTACTCTCGATGAGGTCCTCAAGATCCAGACAGAGGGCAAGCAGAAGCGTCACGAAGCAGAGGCAGAGCTTGCTCAGATAGAGAATCAGCTCAAGGACAAGCTTTTAGAGGCAGCAAAGAGCTGATCATACAGAGAACTGAAATGCGTGGATACAGGCTGTTGCACCGCTTTTGGTGCAGCAGCCTTTTTGTATGCACGCAATGTGCACGCACTAAAGGGCGCAGTGTCTGTTGTACAACATAACATTTTGACTGATACCATAAACAATGAGTCATGGATATTATGACTTTTTTGGGATATGATTATTATCAAATGAAAGACAATTAATATTTCAGAAGGAGGCAATATGATCGATCAGGAGATGAAGAAGGCGGTTCTTGATAATTTTGAGAAGGTATTCGGATCAAACGACAATGTGAAGGCTTACTTTGCACCCGGCAGAGTCAACCTCATCGGAGAACATACTGACTATAACGGAGGTCATGTATTCCCCTGTGCACTTACAATCGGAACCTACGGGGCGGCAGCCAGAAGAAACGACAGGAAGATGCGCTTCTACTCTGTAAACCAGGACAGACTCGGAGTTGTGGAAACTTCTCTGGATGATCTTAATCCCAGCGACAAGGCCGGATGGACCAACTATCCCAAGGGAGTCGTGTGGGCTTTTGAAAAGAGAGGAATGAGGCTCGATACCGGATTTGATATGGTCATCTACGGCAACATTCCCAACGGATCAGGCCTGTCTTCATCTGCGTCCCTGGAAGTCCTCACGGGATTTATCCTCAGGGATATATATGGATTTGATACCACCAATCAGGATCTTGCCCTCATCGGTCAGTACTCTGAGAACAATTATAACGGCTGTAACTGTGGAATAATGGATCAGTTCGCGGTTGCCATGGGCAGGGAGGGAAGTGCGATCTTCCTTGATACAGCCGACCTTTCTTTTGAATATGCACCCATAAAGCTTGACGGCGCCAAGATAATAATCGCCAACACCAACAAAAAGCACAAGCTCACCGACTCTCAGTACAATGCCAGAAGAAGCACCTGTGAGGCAGCTCTTGCTATCCTCAAAAAGAGCCTTGATATCAAATCCTTGGGTGACCTCACAATAGAGGAGTTTGAGAAGAACAAACATCTCCTTGAAGATCCTGATATGCAGAAGAAGGCAAAGCATGCAGTATATGAGAACCAGCGTACGATACAGGCTGTTAAGGCGCTTAAGGACGGTGATATAAACCGCTTTGGAGAGCTTATGAGGCAGTCACACGAGTCCCTGAGGGACGACTATGATGTGACGGGAGTTGAGCTTGATACCCTTGCTGAGGAAGCTTGGAAGATTCCCGGAGTCATCGGATCAAGGATGACCGGTGGCGGCTTTGGAGGCTGTACGGTATCCATCGTAAGAGACGAGGCCATAGAGGAATTCAAGAAGACGGTAGGCGAGAACTACAAAAAGAAAATCGGGTACGATGCAACCTTCTATACAGTTGAGATTGGCGGCGGCCCTGAGGTCATCTGAAGGAGAATGGATATGGAAGCAGTTAACAGACTTGTTGCCTATGGTCTTTCCACAGGTCTCATAGAAGAAGAGGACATAATCTATACCGTCAATTCATTACTCATAGAGCTGGGGCTTGACAGCGCCGAGTATGATACGGATCTTATAAGGGCTATGGCAGGGGAGGTTCCCACCGATGAAAAAGAGCTCGCCGCCTACCTTGAAGAAGTCCTCAAAGAACTGTGCGACTACGCTGCCCAAAAGGGTCTTTTGGAAAGTAACAGCGTTGTGTACAGGGATCTTTTCGATACAAAGCTTATGGGAACAATGACAGAGCGTCCCAGCAGCATCATAAGGAAGTTTTGGGATAAGTATAAAGAAAGCCCCAAGGAAGCAACGGACTTTTATTATGAATACTCCAAGAACACAGACTATATAAGGCGATACAGGATTGCCAGGGACATGAAGTGGGTTGCGCCAACTGAGTATGGTGACCTTGATATTACGATCAATCTCTCCAAACCTGAGAAGGACCCCAAGGCAATTGCTGCAGCAAGAAATGCCAGGCAGAGCGGCTATCCGAAATGCCAGCTGTGCTGGGAGAATGAAGGATATTCGGGAAGAGTTGATCATCCGGCAAGAGAGAACCACAGGATTATTCCTGTGACTATTCAGGATTCAAAGTGGGGATTTCAGTATTCTCCTTACGTCTATTACAATGAGCACTGCATCGTCTTCAACTCGAAGCACATCCCGATGAAGATCGAGCATGATACCTTCTGCAAGCTCTTTGACTTTGTAAAACAGTTTCCTCACTACTTTGTGGGATCCAATGCAGACCTTCCGATTGTAGGAGGTTCGATCCTCAGCCATGATCACTTCCAGGGCGGGCATTACACCTTTGCCATGGCAAAGGCGGAGGTTGAGAGTAGCTTTACCGTGAAAGGTTTTGAGGATGTAAAGAGCGGTATCGTGAAGTGGCCCATGTCTGTCATAAGGCTCTCTGCTCCCTCATATGAGAGGATCATTGAACTGGCAGATGTGATACTTGAAAAGTGGAGATCTTACACCGATGAAGCTGCATTTATCTATGCCTTTACGGATGGGGTTCCGCACAATACCATCACTCCTATCGCAAGAAAGCGCGGAGAAAACTTTGAGCTTGACCTTGTCCTTCGGAACAATATTACGACTGATGAGCACCCCCTTGGAGTATATCATCCCCATGCAGAGCTCCATCACATCAAGAAGGAGAACATCGGACTTATTGAAGTTATGGGACTTGCTGTTCTGCCTGCCCGCCTGAAGGGTGAGATGGCAGAACTTAAGGATGCTATATTAAACGGCAGGGATCTAAGGGCTGATGCCGATCTTGAAAAGCATGCCGACTGGGTGGATGCTTTCAGATCTGAATATTCTGATATCAACGAGAATAATATTGATGAGATATTAAAGAACGAGATAGGTAAAGTATTCATGCACGTCCTTGAAGATGCAGGAGTGTACAAGAGGACCAAAGAGGGCCGGGAGGCTTTCGACAGATTCATAAGTACTTTGGGACTTAAATAAAACAAAAAAATATGTTCATCTCCTGTGCAGTATCTGGGGAGATGAGCATATTTTTTAGATTTCCTTATCTTCGGAGCTGTTTTGGGGCTCAAGAAGTTTTAAGATAGTCATGCGGCTCAAGGAGTTGAGATTTTTGGCAATGGGGATGAGTCCGTCGATCTTTCTGTTTATCTCGCTCTCACTGTAGCCGAGCTTGGTTCTGTAAAGGTCTGTCAGCAGCCTGTATGTTGCGGTGATATCGCTTCTTGTCCTGACGGAGAATTCGAGTACTTTGGCGGCATCCTCATATCTGCCCTGATTGTACAGCTCCTGCCCCCAGTTCTGAAGTGCACATACCAGTGAAGTGTAGTTCTGGTCATACTGGGTGAGGGGCGTTATGTTGGCTGTTCCGTATTCGAGCTTTAAGTCGGTATTGGAGATACCTGTCAGGTTGACGATCTTTTCATCTTTAAGGGCTGTGAGGTCATCTTCAGCCTGCTGCAAAATGGCATTATCGCCTGCTGTTCCAAAGGGGAGCAGGTCGAAGGGAATGTGTATGTACTCAAGAGTGTCCAGACTTTTTTTTCTGACGCTGTTGGATGCTGATTCCCTTGCCCAGAAGTCCTGTTCGTTCTGTTCCATCTTTCTGGACACGCTGCGGCTGCGTATGTTGAAGAATATGATGAGCAGTATGAAACTTGCTAAAAAGGGGAATTTCATCTATAATATCCTTTCAGAAAATCGGGGTTATAATTCAATAATAACATAGAGGAAGTATTATGAAAAAATTTTTTAGAGGTCTTGTGCTGGCACTTATTTTGGGAGTGCTGATCCCGGGGAACAGGTCTTTTGCCGGGGACACGGACCACAGAACTATTGCGGACGGCGTATTTATAGGTGGTGTGGACGTCTCCGGAATGAATCTCGCCGATGCTGAGGAAGCTGTTTCGAAATATGTGGACAAGCTCTCCGATGAAGAAATCACACTCTCTGTAGACGATGGGAGGAGCAGGACGTTTAACGGATGGGATATCGGCCTGTACTGGAGCAACACGGGAATTGTGGAGGATGCATATGCTCTCGGACATCAGGGCAACATAATCCGCAGATACAAGGCTTTAAAAGACCTTAAGAAGAACAATTATGTCTTTGATATAGTCTACGGCTATGAGAAAGATGCCATAGAGGAAATAGTGGCAGATTGTGCCAGAGAATTTGACCAGGAGAAAAAGAACTACACCCTGAAAAAGACAGAAAGCGGGTTTGAAGTAACAGACGGTCAGACGGGGTACCTCGTTGACAGAGATAAGTCTGTTTCTACTATAGAAAGCTTTATCCAGAACGGACTTGGAGATGAGAGCAACCTTATCAGCCTGACTGTGGAAGCTGATGAGCCTGAGGGAAGTGCTCAGGAGCTTGCAATGGTTAAGGATGTTCTCGGGACTTTTACCACAAGCTATAAGTCTTCAGGTGCATCCAGAAGTGCCAATGTCGCAAATGGATGCAGGCTCATAAACGGTGCTACCATATATCCGGGTGAGGAGTTCTCGGTCCTTGATACGATCACACCTTTTACGGAAGAAAACGGATATTTTCCGGCGGGCTCATACTTAAACGGCCTTGTTGTCGAGAGTATAGGCGGCGGAATCTGTCAGGTTTCGACAACGCTCTACAATGCAGTCCTTTTATCGGAACTTGAAGTGACGGAGAGACACAACCATTCGATGATCGTCAACTATGTGGATCCTTCTGCGGACGCTGCCATCGCTGAGTCGGGCGGTAAGAACTTCAGGTTTGTTAACAGCACGGATTATCCGATCTATATAGACGGTTACACTACTTCAGACAAACATATCACCTTTACTATCTACGGAGTTGAGCAGAGAGATCCTTCCCGCAGGGTTTCCTATGAGAGTGAGGTACTTGAGACAACTCCTGCTTCTGCGGATCAGTATGTACAGGATCCCTCGCATGCGATAGGATACGTGGGAACACAGTCGGCACATCTTGGCTACAAGGCGAGGCTGATGAAGGTGGTTACTGAGAATGGTCAGACCACAAAGGAGGTGGTCAACACCAGCAACTACAAGATGGTTCCGAGGATCATCACGATAGGCACAGGTGGAGCTGACGGCACAGCAATGGCACAGCTCCAGACGGCGATGGCAACCGGTGATGTTGGAACCGTTAAGGCTGTGGCAGCAGCCCTTGCCTCAGTTCAGAGTTCAGTTGGAACAGAAAATGAGGCGGCAGCAGCCCAGGCGGTAAATGATGCGGTGAATGCAGCTCAGGCCCAGTTGCAGCAGCAACAGGAGCAAGCTCAGCAGCAACAGGAACAAGCGCAGCAGCAGGCTGAGGTTGCGGCAGTAATTGCAGATGCCGAGAGTCAGGATACAGCGGAAACCGTACAGACTAACTGATCAACCGGAGAATGCATGAGAATTGGGAAAATAACCGAGAACGCCCTTAAGCGGTCGGTTTTGAAAATTATCAGAACAGAATTTAAGGATGTAAAGAGCGCAGCTGTAGGGTCAGACTGCGCTTTTTCTAATGATGAGAGGTGCTTTAGCGCAGCATCTCCTATGACGGCAGGCGTCTCGGATGGAGCCTACTACGCTGTGGTAAAGGCTGTAAACGCTCTTGTCTGCCAGGGGATAAGAGCAGATCACTTTACGCTTACCGTCCTTCTTCCGCCTGATACAGAGGAGCCGCTTCTCAAAACTATAGTGAAGGATGCCTGCTGCGCCGGAAAGATAATGGATGTTCCCTATGCGGGCGGACATACCGAAGTCACAACTGCAGTGACGAGGCCAGTGGTCATAGCACATGCGGCGGGCCATGCTGATGGGAATGCAGCTTCGTTATTTGATGTCAGACCAGAGGCCGGGCAGGCACTTGTTGTGACCAAGTGGATCGCACTTGAGGGCACTGCAATTCTCGCTCGGGAGAAGAAGGAGGAACTGGTGAGCAGATACCCTGTTCCTTTTATTGAAGATGCCGTTGCTTTTAAAGAGCGTCTTGATCTGAGGAAGGAAGCCGAAGTTCTGTCAGAGCTTGCAAACCGATCCGAAGCAGGGAGCCCTGAAGATGGTAAGGTGCGAATATCAGTCCACGACATCTCATCAGGAGGGATATTTGCAGCCCTTTGGGAGATGGCTGAGAGGGGAGGGTGCGGCCTTGAGGCGGATCTGAAGGCGATTCCCATACGCCAGGAGACGATAGAGGTCTGTGAATTTCTTGGAGTTAATCCCTATCTTTTGACATCCGCGGGCTCTGCGCTTATAGCCTGCGACGATGAGGAAGCTCTTTTGCAAAAGCTCTCTGAAAGAGGCATAAATGCAGCTGTTATCGGTCATCTTAAGGAAGGCAACGAGAGAATCCTCAAAAATGACGATGAGATGAGATTTCTCGACATGCCCAAGGCAGATGAGCTGGTCAGGGTAATGACTTGAATCACTGAGACATAGAGCTATATTTTGTGTACGAAGAGATGCTTTATGTAGTATCATAGAA
This sequence comes from uncultured Butyrivibrio sp., assembly GCA_946546925.1. Lineage (GTDB taxonomy): Bacteria > Bacillota > Clostridia > Lachnospirales > Lachnospiraceae > Butyrivibrio. The sequence goes on along the minus strand of CAMNOS010000010.1, from coordinate 22,902 downwards.
AGATGACAGGGCAAAAGGTCTTAATGCGATAACGCATCAGACTTACATTCCATGAATATGACTATTTGACAGATTAAACGGGAGAATCATATGAGTACAAGAGAAGAGTTACTGAATCTTATTGAGAAGAACAGCAGGATTGGTGTGCACGATCTGAGCGTGATGCTTGGTGCGGATGAGCTGCTTGTTGCCAATGAACTGAAGGCTCTGGAGGAGCAGGGTGTAATATGCGGTTATCACACCATGATAGACTGGTCCAAGACAAGTATAGAGAAGGTCAACGCTCTGATCGAGGTAAAGGTTACACCTCAAAGGGGTCTTGGATTTGACAGCATAGCGGAGAGGATTTACAAGTACCCCGAAGTTACCAGCGTATATCTGATGAGCGGAGGCTTCGATCTCATGGTGATCCTCGAGGGCAAGACCCTTCAGGAGGTGGCGGGATTTGTCAGCAATAAACTCTCGACTCTTGATACGGTCTTAAGTACAGCCACACATTTCATTCTTAAGAAGTACAAGGATCACGGAACAATACTTACCAAACAATATGAAGATACAAGGGAGATAGTTTCACCATGAGAAGTCCTATCGGAAAAAAGGTGGTCGACATCAAGCCGTCCGGAATAAGAAAATTTTTTGACATAGTCCTTGAGACAGAAGGGGCAATATCGCTGGGCGTTGGAGAACCTGATTTTGATACTCCCTGGCATATAAGGGATGAAGGCATATATTCCCTCGAGAAAGGAAGGACGTTTTATACCTCCAATTCAGGACTTAAGGAGCTAAGGACAGAGGTTTCTGAATATATAAAGAGATCTCAGGGCGTATCTTATGATCCGATAAAAGAGGTCTTCATAACGGTTGGAGGTTCGGAAGCCATCGATCTGGCGCTAAGAGCCATGGTGGATCCCGGTGATGAAGTCCTTATCCCGCAGCCAAGCTACGTCTCCTACGAGCCGTGTGCGATCCTTGCGGATGCTGTTCCTGTAATTATTGAACTTAAAGAGGAGAACCAGTTCAGACTTACTGCAGAAGAGATCCTTGAGAAAGTTACTGACAAGACCAAGATTCTGGTTCTTCCTTTCCCCAATAACCCCACCGGGGCGATCATGGAAAAGAGTGATCTGGAACAGATAGCCAAAGTGGTTCTGGAAAAAGACCTCTATGTCATATCGGATGAGATTTACGGCGAACTGACATATAGCGGCAAGCATGTGTCCATCGTTTCCGTCCCCGGCATGAAGGAGAGGACGATTCTGATAAACGGCTTCTCCAAGGCATATGCCATGACGGGATGGCGTCTGGGCTATGCCTGCGGACCCGAGGAGATCATGGCTCAGATGGTCAAGATCCATCAGTTCGCAATCATGTGCGCTCCGACAACCAGTCAGTACGCAGCCGTCGAGGCTTTGAGGAACGGCGATGAAGATGTCAGGAAGATGAGAGAGCAGTACAACCACAGAAGACGGTATCTTCTCAGTGAATTTGAACGGATAGGTCTTCCCTGCTTCGAACCGTTCGGCGCGTTCTATGTATTTCCGTGCATCAGGAAATTCGGTATGAGCAGTGACGAATTCTGCACAAGGCTCCTCAAGGAAGAGAAGCTGGCAGTCGTTCCGGGAACCGCTTTTGGCGACTGCGGAGAGGGCTATATCAGGATCTCTTATGCATATTCACTGGAGAACCTAAAGGCAGCCATGGAGAGATTTGAGAGATTCATCAGCAGGCTTTGATGTTTTCTTTAATAAAATAGTTTAAATATTTCTTGGAATTATGTTAAAAAGCTCTTGCTTTGTGGGAAAATTGCACAAAAAGCAGGAGCTTTTTGCAAAATACAACAATCATCTAAAATACTTCAAATACATCTAAAATGATTGTTGACACTGCCACCCCTGCATTTTAGAATTTATTATGTAATGATTCAAATTATTTCACTGCTTCTGTTCCGGAGTACGACCGGATTGTTTTAAGAAAAGCTAAAAGCCTTGAGGAGCTCCCTTCAGTTCCAGAGACGGAAATCTGGCACAAACACGAGTCCGGACCTATGAGCATACATATCTGGGCACCGGAGCTCCCTTATCTGGACGGCGCCTGGTACATCTACTACGCAGTTCTTGTATCAATGACCGATGAAGCGGGCAACAATACCCTGTGTTTTGCGCGGTCGGTGACAACAACCACTCGATATGGGGTGTTAAGTATCTGCAGGACGCAGAAGACGTTAATGAGTAAAAGCAAAAGAGAGGGAAGAAAATGGCTAAACTTGTTATCAACGAAACAAAAGTATTGGGAGAGATAGCACCGGAGATCTACGGACATTTCTCCGAGCATCTGGGAAGATGCATCTATGAGGGACTCTATGTAGGCGAGGATTCAGACATCCCCAACGTCAACGGAATGCGTAAGGACGTTGTTGAAGCGCTCAAAGAGATCAAGGTTCCTGTTCTTCGCTGGCCCGGGGGCTGCTTTGCCGACGAGTACCACTGGATGGACGGCATAGGTGACAAAAAGAAGAGAAAGAAGATGATCAACACTCACTGGGGCGGAGTTATGGAGGACAATAGCTTCGGAACCCATGAGTTCATGGAACTCTGCAAGCAGCTTGGCTGCAAGACCTACGTAAACGGCAATCTTGGAAGCGGCACTGTTCAGGAGATGAGCCAGTGGGTTGAGTACATGACCTTTGACGGGGTATCACCAATGGCTGACCTCAGAAAAGAAAACGGCCATGAGGAGCCCTTTACGGTCGATTACTTCGGCGTAGGCAATGAGAACTGGGGATGCGGCGGCAACATGACTCCTGAGTACTACGGCAACGAGTACAGAAGATATCAGACCTACGTTCGCAACTACAACTCCAAAAAGCCAATAAAGAAGGTCTGCTGCGGACCTAACTCAGGTGACTATCACTGGACGGAAGCAGTTATGAAGACCTGCTTTGACCATGTGCCCGAGGAGCAGCACGGCTTTATGGATCTGATTTCCCTCCACTACTACACTGTTCCAGGACCCTGGAGCGACAAGGGAAGTGCCACAGCTTTTGATGATGAGGAGTGGTACAAGACTCTTAAGAAGGCATATCTGATGGAGGAGCTCATAAGGAAGCACTCTGCAATAATCGACCAGTATGATCCTGACAAGAAGATCGGACTTTCTGTGGATGAGTGGGGCAACTGGTTCAATGTTGAGCCCGGAACAAATCCCGGATTCCTCTACCAGCAGAACACCGTTAGGGATGCTCTTGTTGCTGGAATAACACTGAACATCTTCAACAAGCACTGCGACAGGGTTAAGCTTGCCTGCATAGCTCAGATGGTCAACGTTCTTCAGTCCGTGATCCTCACAGAGGGCGAGAAGATGTTAAAGACTCCTACCTACCATGTCTTCCACATGTTCCGTCATCACCAGGGCGCAAACCTTGTGGACAGCAACATCACAGGCACAGGCGAGACCGGAACGGGCGAGTTCATGGTTCCTGAGGTTACTGAGTCAGTATCTGAGAAGGAAGGCATCTACACCATCACACTCAACAACCTGTCACTTACTGAGGCTAAGGAGCTTGATGTCGTATTTACCGAGAAGAAGAGTTTTGAGGTTGTTGAAGCCAATATCCTCAGCAGTGCAGATGTTAAGGATCACAATACCTTTGACGAGCCTTCAAAGGTTACAGAAAAGAGCTTTGATGGCTACAGCCTTGATGGCGGCCTTAAGGTAACTGTTCCGGCTGCAAGTGTGGTTGAGATAAGACTAAAATAATTGTATAATGTGAAAATAAGACAGAGCCGGACAGAAATACTTGGGATTTTGTGTCCGGCTTTTTAAACAGGTTTACACAGGGGAGTAACATGTTACACATTAAGACACTGGACGAGGGACTTGAGCTCTTTAAGGCCCTTGGTTCCGATATACGAGTAGAGATCGTCAAGATTCTTCTGAATGAGAATTCCATGAACATGAACGAACTGGCAGGGCGCCTTAATATCACAAACGGAGCGCTTACCAGCCATATCAAGAAGCTGGAGGAGTGCGGAGTTGTGACTGTATCCTCTGAGGCTTCAGGCCACGGCAACCAGAAGATGTGCTCTGTACATCTGGACAAGATCCTTATAGAGCTGCAGGATAAGCCCCAGAACGAGAACATCTACACCACTGACATCAAGGTGGGCCTGTTCTCGGATTACAAAGTGTTCCCGACCTGCGGCCTTGCCAACAGCAGAAGGCTAATCGGAGAGGTGGATGACACCAGGTATTTTGCCCATCCGGACAGGTACGAGGCCGATATACTGTGGTTTACCAAGGGATATGTGGAGTATGCCATTCCCAACTTTGTTCCCGCCAATCAGAAGATTGATGAGATCTGCGTCTCCCTGGAGCTAAGCTCCGAGGCGCCCGGAGTCAACAACGTGTGGCCCTCTGACATATACTTTTACCTGAACGAGGTGCTTCTTGGCACTTGGACATCTCCGGGCGATTTCGGTGATGTAAAGGGTATCTTTACACCTGACTGGTGGTTCCCCAACTGGAATCAGTACGGACTTCTCAAGATGCTAGTGATCAATCACAAGGGCACCTACATTGACGGTCTTCAGATCTCGGATGTGAATATCGACCAGTTCGGGCTCACCTCCAAGAGCCAGCTAAAGCTCAAGCTTGAGGTGCCCGACAGCGCAGAGCATGTGGGAGGTCTTACCATCTTCGGAAGAGGCTTTGGCAACTACAATCAGGACATCAACGTCAAGATGGCCTACAGCCCCGGGGATGATAAGGGGCGCTAAGGAGTTGGTCCAGTGGAGCTTGGTAAAGAGCATGTACTGCGGGATCATGACAACCGCAAAGGGAATCATGATTGTTGCAAGAAGTGCAAGAAACAGTGCGTTCTTACCTCTGAAATCCATCTTGGCAAAGGCTGCCTGCGTCAATAGTTATTTTAGATTTATCTTAAATATTTTAAATATTTGCCGTTTTATACAAAAAACTAAAGTTGTTTTTTTAAAGTATAAAAGACCGGGACGTGGTTTAGTCTATTTTGGTCTGGTATATGTTTGATTCAAAGAACTTGTTAAAGCCCTGCCAGCCCGGATTGACTGTGTTTGAAAGAATTTCGGTGAAGGTCTCCATCTTGGCATCGGTGTTGTCCGCAAGGTTGAGTGCAACTGCTTCCATGATCGCAGGCTTTTTGGGAGAGCCGTATTCAAATTCGCCGTGGTGGGCCAGAATGCAGTGCTGGAGCTGCTGCTTTAAGAGTTCGGGAAAGCCCTCAATGTTCCTTGCCTTCTCGCCTACCATCTCGCAGCCCATGACGATGTGCCCCAGAAACTGCCCCTCGTCTGTGTAGTCATTAATGGGGAAAAGAGCCAGTTCCCTGGTCTTACCTATATCGTGGCAGATAGCGGCTGTCAGGAGAAGGTCCCTCTTGAGCATTGGATAAGCACCTGCCATGTAGTCACAGAGTCTTGTTACACTTAAGGTGTGCTCAAGAAGACCGCCTATAAAGCCGTGGTGCACTGTTTTGGCGGCACTTGATTTCCTGAAGAGCTCGATGAAAGCGGTGTCGTGAACAAAGAATTCCTCCAAAAGCTTCTTGAGGTAGGGATTTGATATGGTTCCTATTATCCCAAGAAGCTGTCTGTACATCTCATCATTGTCCTTGGAAGAAACAGGAAGATAATTGGACAGGTCAGTTTCGCCTTCCCTGCATTTTCTTGCTCTTTTTATATTGACCTGAAGAGCGCCGTTAAAGCTTGTGACTTCACCGAACACATCAATGCAGTCTGTGGCTTCGAATTCTTCTATTCCCGCACCGGCAGGCTCCCAGATCTTGGCATCGACAGTACCTGTCTTGTCCTGAAGTATAACTGAGAAGTACTCCTTGCCGTTCTTGGTGGTGGCAGACTGCTTGTGCTTGCACATGTATATGTCTGCGATCCTGTCTCCGGGTTTAAAATCTTTGATGAATTTCATGTAAAAAACCTCGATTCTGTTTAGCTGTGTGTCGAGCTTGTGAGTGTGATCTCAAGTTCAAGCTCAACATAGTCGTTTGGTGCCTGTCTAAGGACAGTAACTGTTATTATATCATCCGGAGAGCACTGTGCAAGCCTTGACACAAGCTGTTCATAGGATGCGATCTCTGTTCCCGCGACGTTCGTGATGATATCTCCGCTCTGGATGCCTGCCATCATGGCGGGGGAGTTGAGCTCTGTCTGTGTTATGTAAGCGCCTGCGGGGATATTCTGGGATATCTGGATGTCTGTCGGAATGGTTGTTCCGTGAATTCCCATATAAGCCCTGTCCCTGCCGTTGGACAGATCTTCAAAAAGAGACTTGAGCTCTGTGATACCGATGGCGCAGATGTGATTCTGAAGATCTTCTGTGTTGTAGGACATATCGATTATTCCGATGACCTGCCCGTTTAAGTTGGCTATCACACCGCTTCCGAGAGTGCTGCCGTATATATCGGTTGTAAGGAGTTTGTAGTAGGAATCCTCAAGGCCGAGAGCTGTTTTTTCGGAAGTGACTATTCCATAGGCTATGGAGTCCTGAATTCCAAGGGGGCTCCCCACAGCAATTACAGGTAGTCCGGTCAGGGTTCCTGCATTGGAACTGCCAAGGGTTGAGGTGGAAACCTTTTCCCGCGTCGATTCGTTAAGAAGCGTCCTCTTTACGCTTATGACGCTTAAGTTTGTGATGTCATCCGAGAGGCTAAGTTCAGCAGATGCTACTGAACCGTCAAAGAAAGTGACACGAATGCTCTCAGCATCTGCAATTGCCGCCGATGGAACTGTGATGTAATAGCTGGTGCCGTTGTTGGCGATTATTACCCCTGAGGCAGAACCGCTGCTCTCAAAAGAATCACTGAACCAGTTGGTGTCATTGGACACGGCAGTGACTTTGACCATGCTCTTAGTGACGTCTGTTGCGACAGCCTTAAGTGAGGCCATCATCTTGCCATAGTCCTTGGCAGCAAAGGGGTAGTTGGAAATTGCCGCAGCTATCTGATCCTTCTGCGTGGCTTCCAGGTTCTCTGCCTCTTCTGCAGCGATGGCGTTGTCATCTGCATACATCTCCTCGGGAGTCAGCTCGTTAAGAACGTTTTCCTCAGGAAAAGATATCTCTTCAGGTTCCGCTTCCGGATAGAGCCTGTCGGAAAAGACGGGCTGAAGCAAAAGAAAAGTGAAACAGGCAACGATACCAAATACAATAGCAAGAAAGAAGGTGATGACTGTTCGACGAAAGAGCTTCTTCCTATTAATCGGGCGCTGTTTTATCTTTTCACTTATAAAGCCTGTATCGGCTAGTTTTTCTTTGTTTTCATCTGATCCAAGTGGCATGTCTGACCTCTTTTTCTGTGAATTTTACTTAATATTATAGTATATCACCTCAAAAACTGCCAACAACGACCGCACATATTGAAGACAGCTTTATTATATGCCTGTTGTGGGGGTACAGTTTTACATGATATTATGATATTAAGTATATTTATTGCCAATTGTTTGTTGATTTGAGTGAGGATGATCTTAGGTGGGTAACTGGATTGTTGTTGTTGATGATGAAGTACTGAGCCTTACAAGTGCCAAGACTCTTCTTGGTTCTGAAGATTTAAAGATAAGCTGCCTTAGGTCTGGCCCGGATCTGCTCCGATTTATGGAGAAAAATAATCCGGATCTGATACTTCTTGACGTTGTGATGCCCGAGATGGATGGCTTTGAGACTCTGGATGCACTGCGCAGGCAGGAGAGTGCCATGGGAAGACTTGAGACTCCGGTCATCTTCCTCACGGGGGATACTGACGACGAGACGGAGCATCGGGGGCTAGGGGTTGGAGCCTCGGACTATATCCACAAACCCTTCAACAAAGATCTGCTTATAAGGCGTATACAGAACACAATACAGAACAGCAGAAAAATAGAAATACTCACGGAAAATGCGACTATTGATAAGCTTACAGGACTTCTCAATAAGGCCAGCGGCATTGAGAAGGTCACTGACATGTGCAGCAGGATGAACGGAGCTCTTACGATTCTTGACCTGGATAATTTTAAACTGGTCAATGATCTGTTTGGACACGAGATGGGAGACAATGTTCTTGTGGCATTTGCTGACATTATGAGGAACAATACCCGAAACGTGGACCTGGTATGCAGGATCGGAGGAGATGAGTTCCTGGCTTTTCTGACAGGAATGGAGGAAGAGGATGCTGCATGTCTTCTGACATCGCGCCTCAATGACCAGCTCGCGGAGATGGCCATAAGGCTCATGGGAGCAGACCATGGTGTTCCCCTTGGTATATCTGCGGGAGCTGTAATGGTTCCCGAATACGGCAGGGTATATGAGGATCTGTTTGGGCTTGCAGATGAGTCTTTGTACAAAGCAAAAGAAAACGGAAAGCACTGCTGCTGTGTATATAGCGGAGAGAAAACATCAGAAGAGGACGGGCTTTCGGCCGTTGGAGAAATGGAGCGCATATCCAAGATCCTTGAGGAGAGGAACGAGGGCAGACAGGCCCTTGTGCTTGGCATTGAGTCTTTTTCGGCTGTATATCACTTTCTCATCAGGTTCAACAAAAAGTATGGCTGCAAGGCCATGAAGGTTTTGTTCCTGCTGTCGCCTCAAAATGAGAACGAGGTGTCTTTGGACAACATAATGAACGCCTTCGGCGAGCATCTGAAAAAGAACCTCAGCAGGAGCGATATCGTTATGAAGAACAAAGCCAATGAATATCTGGCGGTACTGTCAATGCTGGATGAGACAAACATTGACGGAGTTGTAAACCGTATTATGGAAGAGTGGAAGAACTGTCCGGAATCTGAATGGTGCGAAGTGGAATACGTCATGGACGAGTGCTGATGCCGGGAAGATAGTTTCGCCTTAACTGTCATAAGGAGCACGCATGGAAAGATCGAAAATAAACCAGTTTATTATCACGCTTATAAGTCTTTCGTGTTTGGGACTTATAATAGAAAGCATTCTTATGGGATGGGAATTCTGGGTGCCACCACTTATCATCATTGGAACGGTATCTATCTGGATCATGCACATCACCGGAAGTCCCTCCGAGGATATAAGGGAAGTATACTACTGTGTATTTACCATGTTCACGGTTCTTTTCCATGGAATCCACGCCACCAGCCTTTTTGACTCGGTAGCGATAGTGGCACTGGCTCTTTTTGCGTTTTCATTCCTTGATCATATTTACATGATGAATCTGTTTATGCTGGAGTACTATGTAATACTCATTGTCCAGCTCTTTTATATTCATCGGAAAGACAATCTGTGGTCTGACCGTCTGTCTGTTTCAAGAATCATTCTGCATGTGATCGTCATGTTCTTTATCTATCTCTCAAGCATAAGAGTAATACAGATAAGAAGGGAGCTGATGGAGTCTGCGAAGGAAAAAGACAGACTCCTTGAAGCCAATGCCAATAACGTGGATGATTTCCTCTCAAATATTTCGCATGAGCTGCGAACTCCGGTCAATGTGGTGAGCGGAATGTCTGATCTTCTGATAAAGAAGGGACAGTTCGACGAGGCATATGCGATAAAAGAGGCGGGCCTAAGGCTTACCGGACAGATAGATGATATACAGGATTACACTGAGGTCAAGTCGGGAGATGTTTTCCTGGAGGAAGAGGATTATTCAAGCACCAGGATCATCAGGGACGTGGTAAAAAGCTTCCGGATGAATCACGACAATGACGAGCTTGAGCTTGTGGTAGATATTGACGCGGCAGTCCCCTCTGTGATGAGAGGCGATATAAAAAAGATACATAAGATATTCAGACATGTCCTTTCCAACGCAGTTAAATTCACCAGACACGGAGGAATACTTTTAAGGGTCTATACCGAGAATAAGGACTACGGAGTGAATCTGTGCATTGAAGTTAAGGATACCGGCAGCGGAATGAGCCGCAAGGACATCTATATGGCCTCTCTCGGGCTGTATCAGGCCAACAAAAGAAGGGACAGAAGTTCCGGAGGCGTAGGTCTTGGGCTTTCAATAGTATACGGCTTTGTCCACAGTATGGGAGGCTTTGTAAAACTTGAGAGTACAAGAGGTGAAGGAACTGTTGTGAAGATCACGATACCGCAGAGGGTGGTTGACTCCACGCCGTGCCTTAAGCTCAGGAGCTTTTGTGATGGCGATATCCTTTTCCATGTAAGACCTGATAAGTACAAGATTCCGAAGCTTCGCGATTTTTACAGGACCATGGCTTTAAACCTGGCTGCGGGATTGCGTGTGCCGCTGTATCAGGCTGACAGTATAGGCGAAGTTAAGAGCCTTATGGAAAAGCTCAGTGTTAAATACATTTTTATGGGTGAGGAAGAGTATCTGGATAATGCCGGATTCTTTGATGAGATCAGCACGAACGACGTTGTGGTGGCGGTGTCTGCGTCGGAGGGCTTTAAGACAGGAGATGGCAGCAAGGTGATTGTCATGCCCAAACCTCTTTATGCCTATCCTGTGATCAGCGTCATCAATGAGGGCAGTAATGCAGGAAATTTGGAGCTTGCGGATCGTGTCGAGAGGCCGGACCTTGCGGGAATAAGGGCTCTTGTGGTGGATGATGAGCCTATGAACCTGGTGGTTGCCTGCGGTCTGTTCAAAGATTACGGCATTGTTACAGAAACAGCCGGAAGCGGAAAACAGGCAATAGAAATGTGCCTCAAGGAGCGGTATGATGTCATTTTCATGGATCATATGATGCCGGAGATGGATGGCGTCGAGGCAATGAGAATTCTCAAGACAAGAGGGATGGTTCCCGAGCACGGAACCGTGTTTGTCGCACTGACTGCAAATGTGGTATCCGGGGCAAAAGAGATGTTTATAAGAGAGGGATTTGACGGATTTGTTGGAAAGCCTATCAACATAAATGAATTTGAAAGAGTAATGGCTCGTTTGCTTCCGAAGATCAGAAAGACCGGGGGAGGTGATGGCAAATGAGGCTGATAAGGATCATAAAAAATACAGTCAGTCTTATCAAGGATCCGAAGAGAAATTTTGCGGACCGTGTCTTTGTGCTGCTGACTTTTATAAGCTCGCTGGCGGTTATTACAGCGCTGATATGTGACATCATCTTTGGCGAGAGCATTGTTGAGATAGCAACGCTCATTGCTACTCTCATCATTGTTCCCGTGCTTACCTACGTGGGGATTTATTTTAACAGGGTCGAGATAGCGGTAAGGCTGGTGATCATAGGGCTGATCTTTCTGATCCTCCCCGCCATATTTTTCTTCGGCGGAGGTGTAGAGGGCGGCGGTGCCCTATGGTTTATATTTGCATTTCTTTACGCCGGTCTTGTTCTGTCAGGCAGATGGCGCACGGTAATGCTTGTACTTCTCTTCATTATGACTACGGTTTGTTATCTTGCTGCATACTACTACCCTGAACTGGTATTTAAGCATTCAAGGAGCATGTTCTTCGTGGACTCCTTCATATCCATGATACTGGTTGGAATAGTGTGCCTTGTCATGGTCATCTTCCAGAACAGGCTTTTTAAGATAGAGAATATGATAGCCAAAAAAGAGGCGGACAGGGCTGAGGAGCTCAACCGCGCTCAGAACAGATTCTTTTCCAGCATGAGCCATGAGATCAGGACACCCATCAACTCCATACTGGGGCTTAACGAGCTGATCTTAAGGGACCCTGACGCAACTGAGGAGATTGTAAAGGATGCCAACGGTATAGCAGGTTCCGGTAAGATGCTTCTTGCCCTGATCAACGACATCCTCGATTTTTCCAAGATAGAAGCCGGAAGCATGGACCTGGTTTCGGAGGACTACTCCGTGGCAGAGCTTCTTTCCGAGATAGTTGGCATGATATGGATAAGGGCACAGGAGAAGGGGCTTGAGCTCGATGTCAGCGTCGATCCGAATGTCCCTGCGGTGTTGTACGGCGATGAGGTCAGGATAAAGCAGATACTCATAAACCTTCTTAACAACGCCGTGAAATATACAAGAGAAGGCAAGGTGGGACTTCACTTAGAGAGTGAGGTCGTGGAAGAGGGCACAGTTCTTCTGAGGTTCAGCGTCACTGACACCGGAATAGGCATTAAGAATGATACCCTTCCGTATCTTTTTGATGCATTCAAGCGTGTGGATGAGGAAAAGAACCGTCACATAGAAGGGACAGGCCTTGGACTTAGTATAGTCAGGCAGCTTGTAAACCTGATGGGCGGCGATATTACAGTAAACAGTGTGTACGGAGAGGGCTCTACCTTTAACGTTGTCCTGAAGCAGAGCATTGCTGATGCCACAGAAATCGGAGATCTACATATTCAGAATTACGGAAGTGCCAGAAAATCATCCTATGAGAGCAGGTTTTCTGCGCCTGAAGCAAGTGTGCTCATTGTTGATGACAACGAGATCAATCTGGATGTGGAAAAGAGACTTCTGTCGCAGACTGGAATGCGTATTGATACTGTAAAGAGCGGCAAGGAGGCACTGGAGCGGACGCTGAGTACCAAATATGATGCTGTTCTCATGGATCACCTCATGCCCGAGATGGACGGTATAAAGTGCCTTGAGCTGCTGCGCAGACAGACGGGAGGTCTCAACAATACAACACCTGTCATTGTGCTCACGGCCAATGCCGGCTCTGAAAACCGCGAGTTCTACATGCGCTCCGGCTTTGACGGGTATCTGGTAAAGCCTGTTTCCGGAGAACAGCTGGAGAACGCGCTTATCAACCACATTTCAGTTGACAAGATTCTTCTTAAGAACAATTCCGAGCAGATGAGCAGGGAGTTTGATACTCTGGACAGCTACAGGAAGAGGATTCCTTTTGTCATCACCACGAGCAGTATGTGTGATATGCCCGATCAGATAGTGAATAACCCGTATCTTCCGATACTCCCGTTTAAGATCATCACGGAGGAGGGAGAGTTCAAGGATACGTACCAGATGGAGTCGGATGAACTTTTAAGGTACATTAAGAGCGGCAAAAATGCTGTTTCTTCCCCGCCAAGCGTAGTGGAATACAGGGACTTTTTTGCTAAGAATCTAAAGAACGCAAGACATCTGATATATATTGCTCTCTCAACAAGTCTGAGCGAGGACTACAACAGAGCGCTGGAGGCATCAAGGTCATTTGAAAGCGTATCCGTTATAAACTCGGAATGTGTATCAAGTGCCATGGGCATACTTACACTGATAGCGTGCAAGCTGGCGCAGCAGGACATTTCCGTCGAGCAGATGGTGTCTGAGCTGGAGTCGGTGAAAAAGAGGTTAAGGTGCAGCTTTGTAATGGACACCACTGAGTTCATGGCCAAAAAAGGCCTTGTGAGCAGAAGGGTAAATGCCATAGCGGGCGCGCTTGATCTAAGACCCGGAATTATATTCAGCAATGACCGGTCGATGATAGGCGGCATATGGATGGGTGACAGGAAACATGCATATCGCAAGTACATCAGAAAGGCCTTTCCTGTGGACATCATTCCGGACTCTGAGGTGGCATTTATCACCTACGTGGATGTACCGGAGGAAACTCTCCTCTGGGTTAAGGAAGAGATCAGTAAGATTGCATATTTTGAGCGGGTAATCTTCCAGAAAGCTTCCGCCGCCGTTGCATCAAACTGCGGTCCCGGAGCTTTCGGAATACTGTACTTTGTAAAAGGTAACAAGTTCTTTAATATTTCCTCCATCCTCCCTGTCACCGATTCGGAACTTCGTGATATGAACAGAACCGGAGACAGCGGCGCATCTGACAGCGCAGATGAGAACAGACAGTCCGCTGGCAGAGGTCTTTCGGAAGGATCCAAAGACGGTGCGGTTTCCTCACAGGGCGCCTGGTATGAGAACATTGAGGGAATTGACTATCAGACAGGGATAGAAAACAGTGGTTCGGCGGAGTCCTTTGCCGTTGTGCTTAAGCTGTTCTATGAAGCGATCGACGAAAAGGCAGAGGAAATACAGGGATTTTATGACAATGAGAACTGGAAAGACTACACGATAAAAGTACATGCCTTGAAGAGTTCCGCAAGGCTTATCGGTGCACTGTCTGTATCGGATGAGGCCAGAGAGCTGGAAACGGCAGGCAAGACCGGGGATTATGACTTTATCAGAGAGCACCATCAAAGCTGCATGGAGCACTTCCTTGAATATAAGGAGATCCTGGCTCCTTTGTATGCGGAAAAAGACAGCGCAAGGGACGGGGCAGAGGACCTGCCGGTTGCAGATGATGACCTGATAAGGAGGGTTTATGAGGCGGTTGCAAAAGGCGCGGATGATATGGACTCAGATGTCATAGAAGCTGCTCTGAAGGAATTGTCTGATTATGCAGTTCCCGATAAGCACCTTAAGAAGTATGAAGATATTAAGAAACTGGCAGATGGTTTTGATTACAGCGGGATATTGCAGAGGCTTGATGAAGAATGATCGAATCTTTATTTCGGGTTGTTGAAAAAGTAAATAGTTCGCTGAATTCTTTTGTCTGGGGAACCTTTGGTCTCATACTGCTTCTGGGAACCGGACTTGTCTGCATGGTTTCTTTGGGAGCATTTCAGATAAGACATGGGGGGCACTGGTGGAAGAATACCTTTGGAAGTGTTAAGGGCGAGGGCAGAGTCATCAACGATGCCGGCGCGATATCGCAGTTCAGGGCTTTCTGCACTGCCATGGCTTCCACTATAGGAACCGGCAATATTGCCGGAGTGTCTACAGCCATATGCATAGGCGGTCCGGGCGCGGTTTTCTGGATGTGGATCGCAGCCATACTGGGAATGATGATCAAGTTCTCTGAGAATGTCCTTGGCATCTATTACAGGAGAAGGAATCAGGAAGGAGCCTGGTCAGGTGGTGCAATGTATTATCTCGAAGACGGACTTGGGGCAAAAAAGAGCACGAAAAGGCTGGGGAAAGTACTGGCGGTGATGTTCTGTGTATTTACCATATTTGCATCATTCGGTATCGGCAATCTGGGACAGATTAACAAGATCACGCTAAATGTCCATGCGACGTTTTTTGAGGGCATTGACATGGGGACCTTTGCCGGGGCATCCATGGTTGATCTGGGGATAGGCGTCGCTTTAATGCTGGCAGGCGCTGTTATCATCATGGGCGGATTCAGGCGTCTTTCTTATTTTTCGGAAAAGATCATCCCGGTGATGTCTGCTGTCTATATTGCCGGGTGCCTGGTTGTCATCATCTTTCATGTTAAGATGCTCCCGGCTGTTGCAGCTTCGATATTCAGATTCGCCCTGGGGCCTGATGCACTTCGGGGAGGTGCTGCAGGTACTGCTGTGCAGGTGGCCATGAACACCATAAAAAGCGGGTGCAAAAGGGGTGTTTTCTCCAATGAGGCGGGGCTTGGCTCCTCTGTTATGGCTCACGTCAATTCCTGTGCAAGAGAACCCGTCAAGCAGGGGCTGTGGGGAATTGCAGAGGTGTTTCTTGATACCATCGTGATCTGTACCATGACTGCGTTTGTCGTCTTAAGCTCAGGTGCTATCGACCTTGAGAGCGGCGCGGTTGCTGCAGGAACTGATGATGCCACTCTGGTGGCCAAGGTCTTCGGCGATACACTGGGATATCCGGGTGAAATCTTTGTAGTCATGGCAGTGACACTGTTTGCCTTTACAACGGTAGTCTGCTGGTCCTACTACGGTTCCAAGGTGGTTGAGTACCTCTTCGGAGTGTTCTGGGCCAAGCTTTACAGAGTACTGTTCATACTGATCATCGTTCTTGGAGCTGTCCTTGAACCTTCGCTTGCCTGGGACATTTCAGATACCTTTAACGGATTTATGATGATACCGAACCTTGTGGGAATACTGATGCTTACACCTCTTGTGGTCCGCATTACCCGCAACTACATAGACAGAAGGATACGTGGCAGGGATACTGAACCTGTACTTTCTTATGACAGAAACATACAGGAAGAGGCTGCAAGAGTTGTAAAGAAGGGGGCGTATTGAAGCAAAGCGCACTAGCCATGCCTGTTTATAAATGATAAACTGTAATTTGGATTAATAGGTAAAAGAAAAGGTAATTATGTTTTCATGAATGCAAAAGCTCTTCACGTACTTGAGTACGATAAGATAATAGAAAGGCTCTCAGAGCATGCAACATCAGATCCGGGAAGGAAACTCTGCCGGGATCTTCTTCCTTCGACTGACATAAGGCAGATAAGAGCGGATCAGACAAGAACCGGAGATGCTATAGCCAGGATATTCAAAAAAGGATCCGTTAATTTCGGCGACAACAGGAATTTTGATGGAACCCTCAAGGCGCTTAAGATAGGCAGCTCACTGGATATGAGAGGACTCTTGCAGCTGGCGGCCTTCCTTGAAAATGTGGGAAGGGTTAAAAACTACGGAAGAAGTGCCAGGGAAGATGATGAGAAGGATTCGCTGGCTGAGAGTTTTGACCTTCTTGAACCGCTGACCCCTCTTTCAACTGAGATAAGAAGGTGTATAGTTTCCGAGGATGAGATGAGCCCGGATGCAAGTCCTGCGCTACGGCACATAAGGAGGGGGATCATGCTCACCAACGACAGGATCCACGACCAGCTGGGCAGGATGCTGAGTGGCAGCATGAGATCTTATCTCCAGGATGCGGTTGTCACAATGAGAGGGGACAGATATTGCATTCCTGTTAAGGCAGAGTACAAGTCACAGATAAGCGGTATCGTTCACGACCAGTCATCATCGGGGTCAACTCTTTTCATAGAGCCTTCGGCAATTGTGGAACTGAACAACAAGCTCAGGGAGATGGCACTTCAGGAGAAGGCTGAGATAGACAAGATACTCTCGGAACTCAGTCTCAGGGCGGGAGAGTATATCGAGTCCATCAGATATGACTGTGATATCATGACGGACCTTGACTTTATATTTGCCAAGGCCTCCTATGCGCTTGAGATAAATGCCATAACGCCTATATTCAATGAGCATCACGCAATAGATCTCAAGAAGGCAAGGCATCCTCTTATAGATAAGAAAAAAGTGGTTCCTATAGATGTATACGTGGGTCGTGATTTTGATATGCTGATAATAACGGGACCCAATACCGGTGGTAAGACAGTCACACTTAAGACTGTAGGTCTTTTGACCCTTATGGGACAGGCGGGGCTGGCGATTCCTGCCGGCGACAGGTCGGAACTTTCAGTGTTTGAAGAGGTCTATGCGGATATCGGAGACGAGCAGAGCATAGAGCAGTCTCTGTCCACGTTCTCGTCCCATATGACAAACACTGTTTCTATACTGGACAATGCCGATGAGAACTCACTGTGTCTGTTTGATGAGCTTGGCGCGGGAACGGACCCCACAGAGGGTGCGGCCCTTGCCATCGCGATCCTCAATGACCTTCATCAGAGAAGGATACGCACAATGGCAACCACACACTACAGCGAGCTCAAGGTCTATGCCCTCAATACAAAGGGCGTAAAAAATGCCAGCTGCGAGTTTGATGTGGAATCCCTAAGGCCTACTTACAGGGTTCTCATAGGGCTTCCGGGTAAGAGCAACGCCTTTGCCATATCCTCAAAGCTTGGGCTCTCGGACCGCATCATCGAAGCGGCGAGGCAGCAGATCGGTACAGATGACAGGAAGTTTGAGGACCTTTTAGCGGACCTTGAGAAGAGCCGCAAGATCATAGAAAATGAGCGCCTTGAGATTGAGCAGTACAAGAAAGAGGCCGCAGAGCTGAGGAGTGAACTGGAGAAAAAGACTGACCGTTTAGATTCCCAGAGGGATGAGATCCTTAGAAAGGCCAATGAAGAGGCCAGAGAGATCCTGATGGAAGCCAAGGAAGTTGCGGATGAGACGATAAAAGCCTTCAGGAAGGCCGGTCCCGGTGCTTCTATGCAGGACCTTGAGCGCGAGAGGACAAAGCTCAGCAACAGGATTTCAGACAGGAATAAGGCAGCAGCCAAAAAGGAGCAGCCAAAGGAGACTCATCCGATCCTCAAGGAGTCACAGCTTAAACTGGGCGAGAGCGTCAGGATCGTGTCGATGGGGCTTAAGGGTACGATCAGCTCAAAGCCTGACAAGGACGGCAATCTCTTTATACAGTGCGGCATAATGAAGACCAAGGCCAACATCAAAGACCTGGTTCTCATAGGGGATGAGGATCCTAAAGCTGCGATGAAGAAATTCTACGGAAGGAACAATTCTTCCGGGAAGATGGATCTCACAAGAGCAGCCAATATCAGGACTGAGATCAATCTTATAGGAAAGAACTCGGATGATGCGGTGGCTGCCCTTGATAAGTACCTTGATGACGCGTACATGTCACATCTTGGCAGCGTCAGGGTGGTGCACGGAAAAGGCACAGGGGCGCTCAGACAGGCGGTTCATACGTATCTGAAGGGGGTTCCGTATGTCAAGTCCTTTAAGCTTGGGGAGTTCGGCGAAGGGGACGCAGGGGTTACAATAGTTACATTTATAAAGTAGGAGTGGGGAAATGGTTAGCAAACAGAAGATTTTAATTGTGGACGATGACAACAATATTGCAGAGCTGATATCTCTTTACCTTGTTAAAGAGTGCTTTGAGACCAGGATATGCAACGATGGGGAGACGGCCATAGGAGCCTTTGACAGCTTCAGACCCAACCTTGTGCTGCTTGATCTGATGCTTCCGGGAATCGACGGCTATCAGGTCTGCCGCGAGATAAGGACCAGGTCACAGGTTCCGATCATCATGCTCTCTGCAAAGGGAGAGGTGTTTGACAAGGTGCTCGGCCTTGAGATGGGAGCTGATGACTACATGGAGAAGCCCTTTGATTCAAAAGAACTGGTTGCAAGAGTCAAGGCTGTTCTTCGGAGATACAAGCCTCAGGTGGCAGAGATACAGCAATCTGATGACAAGGTGGTAAGATATCCGGATCTCGAGATCAATATGACCAATTATTCGGTTACATATATGGGCGAGAGGGTGGATATGCCTCCCAAGGAGCTGGAACTATTGTACTTCCTTGCATCTTCACCCAACCATGTATTTACCAGGGAGCAGCTGCTTGACCAGATATGGGGCTATGAGTACATTGGCGATACCAGAACCGTTGATGTCCACATAAAGCGCCTCAGGGAGAAGCTTAGTGACCATGACAAGTGGAAGCTCGCAACCATCTGGGGCATAGGCTATAAGTTTGAGGTACAGCAGTAAATGAAAAGAACTCTTTACCTGAAATTTCTGCTGGCATATCTTTTGTTTGGCATATTTGGGTTTATTGTTGTGGCGACCTTTGTCTATGGCATGACATATGACAGACTACGGCGTGACAAGGCAGATGGCATGTACCGGATGGCGACCCAGATAGCCAACACATATGCTGCGGATCTATATAATGCAGAGACTTCTCTTGAGACGGTGTACGGAGAGCTCTCATCTCTGTCTGTTTACATGGACGGCTCCCCCATATGGATAGTCAACCCTTCAGGGAGACTTGTTCTTGACTCTGCAAGGAGCATCGGACCAAAAGATGAGATAGTGATCGATGGATTTGATCCCACGGTCACCGGAAGCTCATACTACACAACAGGCGACTTCTGGGGCTCTTTTAACCGCGAGATGCTCAGCGTCTTTGCACCGATAACTGCGGATTACAAGGTGCAGGCCTACGTGGTGATACATACTCCGATCGCAGCCATTCAGGAGAAGGCCAATACGTTTCTGAACATCTCCTATCTGATGCTGATAGTTCTTTTCCTGCTGTCCATGATAATCCTCATATTCTTCACGGAGCTGGTATATGTGCCGCTTCGCAAGATCACAACTGCCACCGAGCAGTATGCTGCAGGGAACATGAGCTACGAGTTTTCTGTGGAGTCAGAGGACGAGATGGGTTATCTTGCCGCGTCGCTGGCATATATGGCGGGAGAGATCGCAAGGCAGGAAGATGACCAGAAGAAGTTTATAGCCAACGTCTCGCATGACTTCAGGTCGCCGCTGACATCCATCAGAGGATATCTAGTGGCGATGCAGGACGGGACGATCCCACCCGAGATGTACGAGAAGTATCTCGGTATAGTCATCAATGAGACAGACAGGCTCACAAAGCTCACCAACGAGATGCTGACTCTCAACAACATGAGCACCAAGGGAATGCTTCTTGATAAGAGCGACTTTGACATAAACGGCGTTATAAGAAAGGTTGCCGAGTCCTTCGGCGGAACCTGTATTGAGAAGAATATCTCCATAGAGCTTGTACTTACGGATGAGAAGATGCTGGTGAGCGCAGATGTCAGCAAAATTCAGCAGGTGCTCTACAATCTGGTGGACAACGCCATTAAGTTCAGTCACCATGACTCCTCAATCAAGATCGAGACCACCGAGAAACACAGCAAGGTCTTTGTCTCCGTCAAGGACTCCGGAATAGGAATCCCCAAGGAGGACCAGAAGCTT
The DNA here is from genome assembly GCA_946546925.1 of uncultured Butyrivibrio sp. Taxonomy (GTDB): domain Bacteria; phylum Bacillota; class Clostridia; order Lachnospirales; family Lachnospiraceae; genus Butyrivibrio. The sequence goes on along the minus strand of CAMNOS010000010.1, from coordinate 2,571 downwards.
ATCTTTGACAGGTTCTACAAGTCCGACCTTTCAAGGGGCAAGGACAAGAAGGGCACAGGACTCGGCCTTTCCATCGTCAAAGAAATAATCAAGGCCCACGACGAGAACATCAACGTCATAAGCACACCTGGAGTCGGAACGGAGTTCATCTTCTCCCTTCCCAAGTCCGCCGCCATGGATGCGGACGAAGACGAATGACCCCTGGGGACGGAGTCGAGGGGACAAAATTTGTCCCCTCGACTCCGTCCCCAGGGGTCAGGGTGCCACTTTTGAGCATACAGAATTTAGAAGGTTAATGATTTTCAATGAATATAGTTTTGCATCAGCCTGAAATACCACAGAATACCGGAAACATAGGAAGAACCTGCGTAGCCACGAGAACACCCCTACACCTCATAGAGCCTCTGGGGTTTCGCCTTGGAGAAAAAGAACTTAGGCGCGCGGGCATGGACTACTGGGAGAAGCTTGACGTAACCCGCTATATAGACTACGCGGATTTTAAGGCGCAGCACCCCGGAGCAAGGATCTGGTACGCCACCACCAAGGCGAAGAAGAGCTACTGCGATGTCTCTTTTGCCATGGATGACTACATCATGTTCGGCAAGGAGAGCGCCGGGATACCTGAGGAGATCCTTGTGGACAACGAGGAGTTCTGCATAAGGATTCCCATGGGAGAGGACATCAGGAGCCTTAATCTGTCCAACTCCGTGGCCATAGTGCTTTACGAAGCCCTGAGGCAGAACGATTTCGCCGGTCTTGAGAAAAAAGGCGAGCTGCACAGACTCAAGTGGAATGAAAAGTGACAGGAACGGGCTATGCCATTTGGCCACAGTTAGCGCCTTAGAGGGAAGTGGTTTCGGAAGGTGAGGTTATATATGGGAAAAGAAAAGTCTCTAAGTCAGTACAGCAAGGATCAGATACTGACAGTGGAAATTACAGATATAGGAAATGACGGAGAGGGCATAGGCAAGGTTGATGGCTATACCCTCTTTATTAAAGATGCGGTTATCGGGGATGAGGTTCGGGCCAAGATCATGAAGGCCAAAAAGAACTATGCCTACGCGCACCTGGAGGAGGTCATCGCCCCATCGCCTTACAGGCAAAAGGCTTTGTGTCCAATCGCCAGACAGTGCGGCGGATGTCAGCTTCAGAACATGACCTATGCAAGGCAGCTCGAGTTCAAACAGAACAAGGTCCGGAACAATATCGTGAGGCTTGGAGGCTTTGACGGGGACTTTATCGACGGGATAATAGAGCCGGTCATCGGAATGGATGAACCCTGGAGATACAGGAACAAGGCCCAGTACCCCATCGGGCGGGATAAGAGCGGCAGGATCGTGGCAGGTTTCTACGCAGGAAGGACCCATAGCATCATTCCTGTTGAAGACTGTCTTATCGGAGTAGAGGAGAATAAGGAGATCCTGGATATTCTCCTGCAGCACATGGATAAGTTCCATGTCAGCGCATATGATGAGACTACCGGACTTGGATTGGTCCGTCATTTGCTGATCCGCAAAGGTTTTGAGAGCGGGCAGATCATGGTGTGCCTTGTAGTGAATTACGTTGAAGGTAAAAAAGGTCACATCAGCGGGAAAAATTCATTCACCGAATTTATACCCGGGCAGCAGGAGCTGGTGAGTGCGCTTTCTAAGATCCCCGGAATGACATCAATCTCTGTCAGCATTAACACCCAAAAGACCAATGTGATAATGGGGCTCAAGATACACAATATCTGGGGAGAACCCGTCATCAGGGACACCCTCAGGGGACTTGAGTTTGAGATATCACCCCTGTCTTTTTATCAGGTTAACCCCGCTCAGACAGAGAAACTCTACGGACAGGCCCTTGAATATGCAGGACTTACGGGAAAGGAGACGGTCTGGGACCTTTACTGCGGCATCGGTACCATAACGCTTTCAATGGCAAAGAGCGCAGGAAGCGTATACGGTGTCGAGATCATCCCCGAGGCCATCGAGGATGCTAAAAAGAATGCGTTGCGCAACGGCATAGACAATGCCACCTTCATGTGCGGCAAGGCCGAGGAGGTACTGCCCGGGTTCTATGAACGGGAAGCGGAAGCAGCCAAGGCTGGAGCCATGCCTGATGGTGTCGTAGAATCTGCAGCTGTGGCAACTGATGGCTCAGAATCTGCAGCTGTGGCAGCCGAAGACCCGGCTTCTGAGTCCGGGGCCGGAACTGCAGATGCGATAGGTGACATGCATATGTTAAGCAGCAGCTCTGCTCTCCACCCCGACGTCATCGTGGTTGACCCGCCCAGAAAGGGATGTGATGAGAAATGCCTTGATACCATGCTCAGGATGGCGCCAACCCGCATTGTCTACGTCAGCTGCGACTCTGCTACCTTAGCCAGGGACCTCAGGATCCTGTGCGATGGAGGGTATGAGCTTAAAAAAGTGCGCCCCTGCGATATGTTCCCCTGGAGCGGACATGTGGAGACTGTTGTTCTTCTGTCCCAACAAAAGCCTGATGATCATATCGAGATAGAAATTAATCTTGATGAGATTGATGCTACAAGTGCTGAGTCGAAGGCTACATACAAGGAAATTGAGG
>CAMNOS010000009.1 GCA_946546925.1 uncultured Butyrivibrio sp. | reverse complement strand
TATCTCTTGTTCTTTTTCATATCTGGTTATATAAAATATTCTGAAATTGATATTTTTAATGCTACCAGTTTGATGATATAGTATTTTTAATTTAGATGTCAAGAGGAGGAAACAGGTATGAAAAAGAATCAGATTGTTAAGATCTCATATGCAGGGCTTATGGCTGCACTTTCTTATGTAGGATATGCAGTATTTCCCGCAATCAATGCTTCAGGGACCAAGGTCCACATCGGTAACGCCTTCGTAGTGCTCGGAGCGCTTCTTCTGGGAGGCCCTTACGGCGGCCTTGCGGGAGCAATAGGTCTTACTTTTGCAGATCTTCTTGGCGGCTATGCCGCATCTGCACCAAGGACATTTATATGCAAGCTTCTTATAGGACTGATAGTCGGTCTGGTTGCACATAAGATCGGACATATCAACGACGAACACAAAAAGCCTCAGATTCTTAAGTGGTCGGTTATCGCTGCAGTAGCGGGACTTGCATTTAACTGTGTATTTGAGCCTGCACTTAAATATGTGTGGTTCACTATCCTGACTCCCAATGCTGAGAAGGCAGCATCAGCAATCGCAGCACTTCTGGCTGTGACCACATATGCAACGATAATAAATGCGGTCATCAACTCCGTAATTGCGGTGCTTCTTTACAATGCACTGCGCCCTGTCCTCACCAGGGCGGATATGCTCCCCTTTGCTGATGACAGACAAGAGCCCGGTGAGCTCCACAGCGCAGTCTGACAGATTCATTAACCCAAGGCCCGTCCGGCAAAGTTACCGGACCGGGCCTTTTTTGCTGCATTTCACAGTTTATGTAATGTTTTTGTATTGGTGTACATGTTATATGGTATAATATCTTTGGGATTTAGTTTATTTTTCTATGATGATAACATTCTAGGATTTGCCCCCGGGTAATTTCAGAAGAGGTGACTATGAATGATCGCAACACTCTCAAAATTAAGGAGTATGACCAGGATACAGATCAGCTGACCGGGCTTAAAAATCTGAACGGCATGCTGAACCTGCTTTGGGAGCGCAGTAAGAATGCTGCGTCCGATAGGGCTGTCATCATCTACCTCAATGTTATGAATTTCAAGTCGTTTAACCAGCGCTACGGCTTTGCGGGCGGCAATGAATATCTGCGAGGTCTTGCTTCGGAGATACAGAATCTTTTCACCAATGACGTAGCTGCCAGGACAGGCGGTGATCAGTTCATAATTCTTGCTGATTCCATAGACAACGATGAGATAATTGAAAAGCTGGCCAGTCTGCGCGAGGCTGTCATGAAGCATGAGAAGGGTCTTCCCATGAGGATTAAGGCCGGTATCTATCAGGCTACAGGCGTCGAAGAGGACGCTGTTGTCATGGTGGACAGGGCGAAGATCGCCTGCGATGACATCATCAAGGTTTATGACAGGGATGACAATATATTTGATGAAGCCCTGAACAGGAAGAATGAGCTCAAGCAGTATGTGATAGACAATTTCGAGGATGCCTTTAAGAACAGGTATTTTAAGGTTTATTACCAGAAGGAAGTGCGCTCTCTTACAGGTAAAGTCTGCGGATATGAGGCTCTTGCCAGGTGGCGGGACCCGGTAATGGGAATAATCTCGCCTGCTATCTTTGTGGAAGTATTGGAGAACGTGCGTCTGGTCCACAAGCTGGATATATGCATCATAGATATGGTGTGTGAAGAGATCAGGATGGATATAAATGACGGAGCTATTGTTGAGCCGGTGTCGGTGAATCTCTCCCAGCTTGACTTTGAACTGTGTGACATCATGGCTGAGATAGACAGGTGCAGAGAGAAATATGACATACCAAGGCACCTGCTACACATAGAAGTCACGGAAAGCGCCATCTCTTCCGGTTCTGATTTCCTCGGCGAGCAGATAAAGAAGTTCAGGGACGCAGGCTATGAAGTCTGGATGGATGATTTCGGTGCGGGCTACAGCTCTTTTAACAACCTTAAGAACTATGACTTCGATGTACTTAAGATTGATATGAATTTCCTGAGGGCATTTGAGACCAACAAGAAGACCAGGGTCATACTGGCAACCATTGTCAACATGGCCAAGGAACTTGGGATCCACACGGTGGCAGAGGGCGTGGAGACTCAGGAACAGTACGATTTCCTGCGAAGGATCGGCTGTGAGAAGCTTCAGGGGTACCTGTTCGGGAAGCCCAAGCCAAGGGAAGAGTTTGATATCAGCGATGAATGCGGCTTTGATGCCTGTGAAGACCCAGCCTTCAGGGAATATTATGAGAAGATAGGTGAGATCAATTTCCTCGGTACGACGCCTCTTCGGGATAAGACCATGGATGTGGTCAATAACGTTCCAATTGCCATCTCGGAGCTGGAGAACGGGGTGAGCACGTATATATACGCCAATAATGCATATCTGGAGTTTCTGAGCACTCTTGGACTCCTTAACCTTGAAGACACCAACAGGGCCTATGCCGGATCAGAAATCCCCGAGGTTAAAGAATTTGTGGCTGCGCTTGAAAGAGCGGTCACAAGCCCCGATCACAGATCGGTCAACGACAATGTCACAAATGGCAATATCTGCCACAACAAGATAAGATATATTGCGCAGCAGGGCGGGAAGAAGGCTTTTGCTGTGGTATCAAGGAACGTGACGTCGGGCATGGGCACGGACATTCCGGAGAGTCTGCATGTAGCCATGACGCACATTCTGCTGCAGTACTTCAGGGTAGATCTGTACGATGAGGACGGAACTGTCGAAAATGTCTACCTCAATACTGAGCAGCTGGCTGTGGCGGACCAGGAAAGCGATGCGGTGAAGGCAGTTGAGATATACTCCAATATGTATCTGTATCCGGATGACAGAGAGAGATTCAGGAAGTTCTATGACATCTCCACAGTGCTTGACAGATGCAGGCAGCAGAATGTAAAGTGCCTTGTAGACTATTACCACTCTGCAATCCCGGGGGACAACGGAAGGATGCAGATGTATCTTATTCTGCCTTTCCTTTTTGAGGGCAGGTGGAAATATATCTCATGCTGCAGATATGCGGATGAGATCAGTGACGAAATCTGGAAATAAAAGGTATGGGGAATGCTTAGGTTTTGCTTTGGGGCGTCCGGTGCGGGGAAGAGTACGGGACTTTATAAGGAGATAATAGACAGGAGTAATACGGATCCGGGCACGGACTATCTGATAATCGTGCCGGATCAGTTCACGATGCAGACTCAGAAGGATGTGGTCAGGATGCATCCCAAGAGGGCAATTATGAACATAGATGTGCTGAGCTTTGGAAGGCTCTCCCACAGGGTGTTTGAGGAGACCGGCCATGGCTCTTTTTCTGTGCTTGATGATGTGGGAAAGAGCCTTGTACTGCGGCATGTTGCAGAGATGCTCGGAGGCAGACTTCAGGTGCTTGGCCCCAATATGAAGAAAAGCGGCTATATTGACGAGGTCAAGTCCACCATATCCGAATTCATGATGTACGGGATAGGAGATGAGGAACTTGCTCTTCTTGAGGAAAAGAGCTCGCGAAAGGGGGCTCTACGCTGCAAGTTGAGGGACCTTCGGCTCTTATACAGCGAGTTTCTAAGGTATATTGAAGGAAAATATATAACAACCGAAGAGACACTGGATATTCTGTGCAGCGTTCTTAACGAGTCAAAGCTTATAAAGGACAGCGTCATAGTTTTTGACGGCTTTACCGGCTTTACGCCGATCCAGTACAAGGTCATAAAAAAACTTCTTGAGCTTTCCAAAGAGGTCATAGTCTCGGTTACCATAGGCCCAAAGGAAGATCCTTATGACGATAATTTCGGCGAGCAGGAGCTCTTTATGCTGAGCAAGAAGACTGTTCGGGATCTCGAAAAGCTCATGTTTGAGGTGGAAAAAGAGCAGGGCTCTCCATGTACCGATTTTGCGCAGTACAGGCAGTTACGCCATGCTCAGATGGGCAGAGATTCGGCCTTTTGCGATGTGTTTTACAGGAATGAGCCTGTGGCAAGGCACAGGGATAATGCGCCTCTTTCGTATCTTGAGAGCAATCTTTTCCGCTACAGTAACGGGGAGTTTGAAGGGGATAACAACTCTGTCTTTATCTATGAGGCAACAAATCTGTCTTCCGAAGTAAGGCAGACCATGATCAAGATATCGAATCTTGTGAGGAATGAAGGTTATGAATACAGGGATATCGCACTCGTATGCGGATCTCTTGAGAGCTATGCCGAGGAAATCATGCGCCAGGCAGAAAGATTCGATATCCCTGTTTATGTGGATCAGAACGTGAACCTTCTTCTGAATCCCATGATCGAATATATTACAAGTGCGCTCAATATAGTGATACGGGGCTACAGGTATGAGGATGTATTCCACTACATGAGAAGCGGTCTGACGGGCTTTGATGCTGCGGATACAGATCTTCTGGAAAATTACGTAAGGGCACTTGGGATAAGCGGAAGAAAGGCCTGGGAGGATAAGTTCCTAAGGCATATGCCTGCAAAATACAGCAGAAAGAACAAGTCCGGTGAAGCTGATGAAAAAGAGCTGGAAAAGCTCTCAAAGCTCGAGGGGATGCGTAAAAAGATAAGTGAGGACCTCAGAGGACTGTTTGAAGCAAAAGACGCAACAGCCTCCGAAATGGTCTGTGCCCTCAGGGCGATGATCATGGAGAATGGCTCGAGGGAGAAACTCATCGCCTACAAAGAGTCTTTTGAGGAAAAAGGTGATCTTAAGAAGAGCAGGGAGTACGACCAGATCTACGACAAGATCATGGCTCTTCTTGACCAGACAGAGGGCCTTATCGGCGATGAAAAGCTGAGTACCGCAGAGCTGCGGGATATTCTCATGGCGGGCTTCGGAGAAATATCGGTTGGTACAATCCCTCAGGATGTCGACAGAATAATCGTCGGAGATATAGAGAGGACCAGGCTCAAAGAGGTCAGGGTTCTGTTCTTTGTGGGAGTAAATGACGGAAACATTCCGGGAAGCGCCGGAAGCGGCGGTATCCTGTCAGATGTTGACAGGCAGTTTCTTATGGATCTGGGGACAGATGTGGAACTTGCGCCAACGCCGAGACAGCAGATGTACATTCAAAGACTCTATCTGTACATGAACCTCACCAAGCCTACAGACAGGCTCTATCTGTCATTTGCACAGCTTTCGGCGGACGGTAAGAGCCTTCATGCGGCATATCTCATACCCAAGCTTCAGAAGATGTTTGGAGAATTAAGCATAGAACGGCCTGAAGACGCACCGCTTCGGGAGCAGCTCATAACTAAAAAGGACAGCATCCACTCCCTGTCCCTTCTTCTAAGTGATTATGCCGCCGGGCGACTCAAAGATGAGAGCAGCGGCGCAATGTATACACTCCTTAAGGTGCTGTCGGAAAGCGGAGAAAAAGACTTTGTTGCAAAGCTTACAGAAACGGCATTCCTGCATTACAAGTCTGAGCCTCTTGCGAAGGCTGTGGCGCTGTCGCTCTATGGGGCAACACTTAAAAACAGCGTGAGCAGGCTTGAACTTTTCGCGGGCTGCGCCTACTCTCACTTTATCAGGTACGGCTTAAGGCTCGATGAGAGGCAGGAATATGAATTTGAGGTCTCCGATCTGGGCAATGTGTTCCATGAAGTACTTGAAAAGTATACCGGAAGAATAATATCGGAAGGTATTGATTGGAGAACTCTTTCAAAAGAGGATTCTGACAGATTGTTAAATCAGACCTTAATGGCATGTGTGGACGAGTATGGCAACACAATTTTAAGGAGCAGCGCAAGGAACAGTTACCTTATTTCGCGCATAAAGAGAATACTCACAAGGACCGTGGATACGCTGAAGTACCAGATAAGTAAAGGCTCTTTTAACCCCGAATTTGTCGAGATGTCTTTTTCCGAGGCAGGTGATATTGATGAGATAAATGTGGCTCTGTCTGAGAATGAGAAAAAAGAAATCACGGAGAGGATGAGGCTTTCAGGCCGGATAGACAGAGTCGACGTATTTGAAGATCCGAAAAACGTCTATGTAAAGGTAATGGACTTTAAGACCGGCGCCCATAAGTTCAATCTGGCCTATCTGTACTACGGACTGCAGCTTCAGCTGGTCATGTATATGAACGTGGCCTCTGCAGTGGAGAAAACTCTTAAAAGCGATAAGGAAGTGATCCCTTCCGCAATCCTGTACTACCATGTGGACGACCCGGTGGTAGAGGCTTCGGGGGAAATGATAACGGATGATATCAATAAGGAGATAATCTCGAAACTCAAAATGACCGGACTGGTTAATGATGACAGCGAGAACATAAGGCTTCTTGATAACAGCATGAATGCCAAATCTGACATCATTCCTGTGGAATACAAAAAGGACGGCAGCTTAAAGAATAGCTCTCAGACAGCTTCTCTTGCGGAGTACCGGGCAATTTCGGACTATGTCAACGGCAAGGTGAAGGAGTTCGGCAGAAGGATACTAGGTGGTGACATCGCAGTAAATCCCTATGAATTTGGGCAGAGCAAATCCTGCACATATTGCAGCTACAGGAGTATCTGCGGATATGATGAGAATATTCCGGGATATGAAAAGAGAAAACTTGATATGACGGATGAAGAGGCCAAAGAGCTTATTATGTCAGAATATTCAAAGAATGTGCAGTAATATTAATCTTTTATTTAACTGATTGGAAAATTTGTTATGGGTGTGGTTTTTACAGATGAACAACAGGCTGTTATAGATGCCAGAAAATGTAATCTGCTTGTATCGGCTGCCGCAGGTTCGGGCAAAACGGCGGTACTCGTGGAGCGCATTATCCGGATGATAAGCTCTGACCTGGATGTGGATCAGCTCCTTGTGGTTACCTTCACAAGGGCTGCCGCTTCGCAGATGAAGGAAAAAATAACTGACGCAATTCAAAAGGAACTTGCAAAAGACCCTGAAAATGTGCATCTGCAGAAGCAGGAGACTTTGATACACAGCGCTCAGATAACTACGATTGACTCATTCTGTCAGTATGTGATCCGCAATAACTTCAACGCCATCGGCCTTGACCCGGCCTTTCGCGTTGCGGATGAGGGCGAGATGACTCTTCTTATGGAGGATGTGCTCGGTGAGATGCTTGAAGAGGAGTACGAAAAGGCAGGAGAGGATGCCAACAGCGATTTTCTCTTTTGCATGGAGTACTTTGCCACAGGCAACAGCGACGACAGAGCGCAGGAGTACATAAAAGAACTGTACAGGTTTTCGATGAGCATGCCCTGGCCTGAGGACTGGCTGAGAGAGAGATGCGGCGATTACCGCATAGATGGTGAGGACTTTGACAGCCTGCCCTGGGTGAGGGAATGTCTTGACAGGTGCAGAATAGACCTGAAAGAATGCGCGGATAAACTGGACGATGCACTAAGGATCGCAAGTGAACCGGACGGCCCCTACATGCACATAGACAACCTGCAAAACGAGGCGGATGCGATAAGAAATGTCTCTGAGTGTGAGAACTACGATGAACTCTTTAACGCGATACGCGGGATTGCTTTTGCCAGGCTCTCCACCAAAAAGGATGACAGCGTAAGCACATATAAGAGAGAAGCGGTAAAGGTACTGAGAGATTCTGTAAAGAAGACACTGGATGATACTGTCAAAAAATATTTTGCCCTGACAAGCGGGACCATAAAAGAGCAGATGAAACTCTGCGACAGGGCGGTTAAGGAACTTTGCAGGCTGACTCTGCTGTTTAAGGAGAGGTTTGACAGCAGGAAGAGAGAGCAGAACGTGATAGACTTCTCCGATATGGAGCACTTCGCCCTGCAGATCCTTGTGGATCACCCGGGGGAAGATAAGTGCGAGGGCAGGAGTGCGTCTGAGATCATTGATATGTGCACCCCTTCAGAGGTTGCGCTTGAGCTTCGTGACTACTACAGGGAGGTCCTGATAGATGAGTACCAGGACAGTAACAATGTTCAGGAGCTGATATTAAAAGCAATCTCCGGTGAAGAGGCGGGTATAAGCGAGCGGTTCATGGTGGGTGATGTCAAGCAGAGCATCTACAAGTTCAGGCTTGCAAGACCCGAGATATTCATGGATAAATTCAGAAGATTTTCAAAGGATGAGTCTGCCTGTGACAGAAGGATAGATCTTCACAGGAACTTCAGAAGCAGGGCTGGAGTACTTGAGTTTACCAATTTCGTCTTTAAGAGGATCATGGCAGGTGACCTTGGAGGTGTGGACTACGACGAGGATGCGATGCTGGTTCCGGGGGCTGATTACCCGGAGCCTTCATTTGATGTAAAGACCGAGCTCATCGCAGTAGATCTCAAAAATGTGCTTGATCCACCGGCAGAACCGGTGAGCTCTCTTTCTTCAAAAGAAAAAGAAGCACTGGCAGTAGCGTCAAGGATACATGAACTAAGGCGCGAGGATAAGAACCTCAAATACAGCGACATAGTGATACTCCTTCGCTCTCTGTCCGGATGGGACGATGTTTTTAAGGATATTCTTGAGAAGGAAGGGATACCTGTCTACACCGAATCCAAAAAGGGCTACTTCGATGCGCCTGAGATAGCGATACTTTTGAATATGCTGACCATAATCGATAACCCGAGGCAGGACATTCCTCTGGTGTCGGTCATGCACTCTGCTATCGGAGGCTTTTCCGATGAGGAGCTGGCTCTTTTGCGCATAGCCATAGATGAAAAGTCCGGGGAAGAAGCACCGGATTCCTTCTATGACGGGCTGAACATGGATCTTGACATCGGGGATGAACTTCTTGTCAGGGTGAAGCGCTTTTGTGATTCGATAGAAGAATACAGGCAGCTGTCGACCTATGCTCCCGTTCATGAACTCTTGTGGCGTATTATTGATGACTATGACTATGAGACGGTCATTTCTGCCATGCCGGGGGGAGAACAGAGGAGAGCCAATGTGGAAATGCTCATATCGAAGGCCTCTGAGTATGAAAAGTCAAGCTTTAAAGGGCTGTTTCACTTTATCCGCTATATTGAGCATATCCGGGTTGTACAGGTGGACTACGGAGAAGCCGGAACCATCGACGAGAATGCTGACGTAGTGCGCATTATGAGTATCCATAAGAGCAAGGGCCTGGAATTTCCGGTTGTTTTCGTCTCGGGATTGTCCAAGGAATTCAACACCAGGGACACCACGGGAGATTTCATAGTGGACATGGACTTTGGAATCGGAGTAAAGTGCATAGATACTGATCTTAGGGTGAAATATGACAGCTTAAAGCGCAGGGTGATAGCAGGCAGCATGAAGCTGGACAGCCTCGGCGAGGAGATAAGGGTTTTGTATGTTGCGCTGACAAGGGCTAAAGAGAAGCTGATCCTTACAACGAGCGTCAAGGATATGGGTAAGACACTTCAGGGGCAGATGGTGAGCCTCTCCCAGATCGCGGATACGGATAAACCGCTTCCCTATTCCATGAGAGCGGGAGCCGGGAGCTTTTTTGCACTGATACTCCCGGCGCTGATGCTGCACCCTTCCATGAGGGACGTTCTTGTAAAGTATGAGTTCGACACGCAGCTGTATGACAGGCTCATGGAGAGGACTATGGAGGTTCCTGACCTTGCGGTTAGTGTCATCGGAGAAGCGGAGCTTTCTGAAGATCTCTTAAAGGAGCAGGTGGAACTTGCTGTTAGAAAAGATGAGCTAAAGACAAGGGCCCTTATGATGGAACCTGAAAGCGGGCTGTACGAGACCCTCAAAGAGAGGTTTTCTTTTGAATACCCGCATAGCAGCCTTAGGGGACTGTTTACCAAGACCACCGTATCGGAGCTCAAAAAGGCTCATATGATGGAGGATGGTGAAATATTTGCAGGTGAAGCGCCGTTTATAGAAAGGGCAGAGAAGGCGCTTGTAAGTGATGAGGTGCCGAAAGCAGAAACGTCCGAAAAAAGCACCGAAAATGACGGAAAAAGAAAAACGGCTCTTTCGGGTGCCGACAGAGGAACTGCTTACCATCGGATCATGGAGCTTCTTGATGAGAATGTATACGGGGATGAGGAGCTGATGGCACAGGCTGGCCGCATCGGCGCCACCAAGGAGAGGTCTTCGGTGTCCGACAGGATATACGCCTTCATGAATACTCTTTCTGAAAAAGGTGCGATCCCGCCCAAATATGTTCAGAGTGTATGGAGTCCGGATATTGTGACATTTCTTTCAACACCCCTTGGGCAGCGGATGGGGAGTGCGTACCGCAAAGGCATGCTCATGCGTGAGAAGCCATTTATGATGGGCGTATCTGCATCGGAACTCGACGACAAATTCCCCGAAGAAGAGATGGTCCTTGTGCAGGGTATAATAGATGCCTGGTTTATAGAGGACGGCGAGATAGTTCTTCTGGATTACAAGACGGACAGAGTTAAGCAGTCTCAGGAACTGATAAGCCGCTATGAGATCCAGCTTGACCTCTACAGAAGGGCTCTTGAAGCCGCGACTGATATGAAGGTAAAAGAAGTATATATTTACTCCTTTGCTCTTTCACAGGTCATCAGGCTGTGAACGGATAAAAAGTAAAGACAAGGGCTACAAGATTGGCTGCCGAGTGGGTAAGGATGGGGATGAGAAGGTTCCTTTGCCGTGAGTAGCCAAAAGTTATCACAAGGCCCATGAGAAAGCCGTAGAGGATCTGCACAGGGTTTAAGTGATAGAGTCCAAAGAGCGCAGATGCAGCAACAATGGAGAGAGCCGGGCGCGACGTCTTTTGGTTGATAAAACCGTATACAAGGTATCGGAAGATAAACTCCTCTATTGTGGGAGTTATGATGCAGTAGAGCAGGAACATAACGCTAAGATGAGGGCTTACGGAAAAAAGTCCCTCGGCTGCCTCCTGATACGACGGATCCTCAACGATAGAGAGCCTGTTGAAGATCACGGTGAGAATTGCAGCGCTTGCGGCACCTGCAGCTGTCCAGAGCAGGTAGATGTACCACCTGCACTTTCTTTCAAATGGGCTTTGTGGATCTAAATAGGTAAAAAACATTTTTTCTCCTGTATCTCTTGACAAGCGGGCCCGGTGAGTGTTAAATGAGTTTTGAATAAAACAAACGCTAGGGGAGCAATGCTGAGAGTGTACGCCACGTGCGTCTAACCCTTATTACCTGACCCGGATAATGCCGGCGTAGGGAAGCTGATAACTTCTGTTTGTCTTCAGACTATAATTATACATAGGTTTGGAACAGATAGGAACCGTTGCGAGCAAACCTCCCCAGATGCGTAAACATTTCGGGAGGTGTTTTTATGAGTTTATTTTTAGAAAAGGTTGTTGAGGACGGTTATACCAGCTATAACATCACAAGCGGGGGCTATGCGCTTTTGGTTGTTCTTGCTGTTGCGGTTCTGCTTGTCATCAGCTACTTTGTAAACAGAGACGGAAAGGTCAGAATGAGCATCAAACAGCTGACAGTATCTGCTCTGTGCCTGGCTCTTGCCTTTGTTCTTTCCAACATCAAGCTGTTCAAGCTTCCTATGGGCGGCTCCGTGACTGTATTCAGTATGTTCTTTGTTACTTTCATAGGCTATCTCTACGGGCCGAGGGTATCACTCTCAGCAGCCTTTGCCTACGGGCTTCTTCAGATGGTTGTAGACCCCTACATCATAGCTGTTCCGCAGCTTCTGTGCGACTATGTGCTGGCATTCGGTGCTCTCGGCGTTTCGGGATTCTTCTTCAACAAAAGAAACGGCATGATAAAGGGATATCTTGCGGGAATCTTCGGAAGATTCGTATTTTCAACACTTTCAGGTATCATTTTCTTTGCAGAGTATGCTCCTGAGGGATGGAATCCCGTTCTTTACTCCATGGCCTACAACGGGTCCTACATCGCTGCAGAGGGTGCTCTGACTGTAGCACTTTTAGCGGTTCCCGCAGTGCATCATGCACTTAACAGGATCAAGCAGGAAGCCAACGAAAAGAGTCTTCGCAAGCAGGTACAGCTTGGATAATGTGCTTAAGATGCATTTTTTTCTTGCAATATGGGGATAAAAGTTATTAAATGATAAATAACGATTAAAAAAGAAAAGGTGAGCAGGATAAAAGTATGGAAAACCTCAAAATCCCCAAAAACTATCAATCTGCACTTGATCTCCACGACACTCAGGTCGGGATCAAGACCGTCAAGGACTTTTTTCAGGGAATGCTCTCAACAAGGCTCAATCTTCAGCGTGTGACAGCACCCCTGTTTGTAACACCGGAGTCCGGACTCAATGACAACTTAAACGGCGTTGAGCGCCCTGTTTCATTTGATATCTTAAATGAGGATCAGCGTCCTGCCGAGATCGTGCACTCTCTTGCCAAGTGGAAGAGATATGCCCTTAAGAAGTACGGATTTAACGTATATGAGGGGCTGTACACCGATATGAATGCTGTCAGAAGGGACGAGATCCCCGACAACATCCACTCGATCTTCGTTGACCAGTGGGACTGGGAGAAAGTCATCAATAAAGAGGACAGGAATCTCGATTACCTCAGGGAAACCGTTCGCAATGTATACAAGGTTCTGAGGAAGACCGAGAAATTCATGTCTATCCAGTACGATTACATTGAAGAGATACTTCCTGATGAGATATTCTTTATAACCACTCAGGAGCTTGAGGATATGTTCCCCGACAACACGCCCAAGGAGAGGGAGTACTTCATCTCCAAGGCCAAGGGCGCAGTCTGCATAATGCAGATCGGAGATGAGCTTGCATCAGGCGTTAAGCACGACGGAAGAGCTCCGGACTATGACGATTGGCAGCTCAACGCAGATATCATTGTGTACTATCCGGTTCTTGACATCGCTCTTGAGCTCTCGAGTATGGGAATCAGGGTAGATGAAGATTCCCTCAAGTCACAGCTTGAAAAGGCCGGCTGCACAGAGAGAGCGCTTCTTCCATTCCAGAAGGCAATCCTTGAAAAGAAACTTCCCTACACAATAGGCGGAGGAATCGGACAGTCCAGAATATGCATGTTCTTCCTCAGAAAAGCCCATATCGGTGAGGTTCAGTGCTCCATCTGGCCCGAGGAAATGGTCAGGGAAGCCACCGAAAACGGCATTCAGATACTTTAAACTTAATATGCTGCAATTTATGTACACTCCCCGTGGTATAATCATGAAATGAGATTACCGCGGGGAGTTTTTTATGGATATAAAACTGTCAGTGAGGGGCCTTGTGGAGTTCCTATTAAGGTCCGGCGATATTGACAACAGAATACACTCATCAAGCCCTGAAGCCATGCAGGAGGGCGGCAGGATCCACAGGATGATACAAAAGAGTATGGGATCTGACTATCATGCGGAGGTTCCCCTCTCCTACACCAGAGATTACGGCAATTTCAGTGTGAGCGTTGAGGGGAGGGCAGACGGGATACTTGATCCGAATTTTGACACTCCGCTGTCAGAAACAGATATAGGTCAGGAGTCGTTTGCAGGGGAGAAGGTTAAGCCCCCGATGATTGACGAGATCAAGGGAACCTACAGAGATCTGTCCAAAATGAAAGTGGCATCGCTCCTTCATCTTGCCCAGGCAAAGTGCTATGCGGCCATGTATCTTATCGAAAGACGCTACCAAAGTGTCGATGTGCGCATAACCTACTGCAACATGGATACACAGGAGAAGAGATATTTTGATGAAAGTTTCAGCTTTGACGATATTACAGGGTGGTTTTTTGACCTTCTTGATATGTACAGAAAGTGGGCTGAATTTGAATATACCTGGGCGGGCATAAGGACTTCATCGATCAAGGCTGTGAATTTCCCGTTTGAGTACAGAAAGGGGCAGAAGGACCTGGCTGCAGCAGTATACAGGACCATTGTCCACAAGAAGAAACTCTTCCTTGAGGCTCCCACAGGCACGGGAAAGACTATCTCCACAGTATTTCCCACAATAAAGGCCATGGGTGAGGGTAAGCTTGAAAAGATCTTTTACCTGACTGCCAAGACCATCACCGCTTCGGTTGCAGCAGAGGCCTTTGATACCATGCGAAAGAGCGGGGGACTGCGGTTTAAGACCTGCAATATCACGGCAAGGGACAAGATATGTTTTCTCGATGAGGAAAACAGAAACTGTAATCCTGAGGCCTGTCCTTATGCAAATGGCCACTATGACAGGATCAACGATGCAATATATGATCTTCTTACATCCGCAGACTCTTTTGACAGGCAGACTGTTATTGAGTACGCAAGGAAGCATGAAGTCTGTCCTTTTGAGATGTCACTTGATATGAGCCTTTTTGCTGATGGGATAATATGTGACTACAACTATGTCTTTGATCCTTTCGTGTACCTGAGGCGCTTTTTTGCTGAGGGGAGGACAAGAGACTACTGCTTCCTTGTGGATGAGACACATAATCTTCTGGACAGGGGAAGGGATATGTACAGCGCAGTTCTCAGAAAAGAGAGCTTTCTTGAACTTAAGCGCACTATAGGAGAGTTTCATAAGGCTATAGCAAGGAATCTGGACAAATGCAACAAGGCCTTTCTGGAGCTTAAGAGAAAGTGCGATGACCTATGCGTCTATGACAGCATTGATTCTTTTATGCAGCCTCTGACAAGGCTTTCATCGGTGATGAGCGAGTATCTTGAGAACCACAGTGAGGGCCCCTTCAGGGAGGATATCCTTCTTTTCTACTTTGATATTTCGAGATTTCTTACAATTTATGACCTTGTGGATGACCACTATGTCATCTACGGTGAATATGCAGACAATGGGGATTTCCTCTTGAAGCTTGCCTGCATTGACCCTTCAAGGAATCTGTCTGTGTGCATGGACAGGGGAATTTCGTCTATACTCTTTTCAGCAACCCTTCTTCCTGTCCAGTACTACAAAAAACTCCTTGGAGGAACGGATGAAGACTTTGAGATATATGCAAAGTCTGTGTTTGACCCCTGTAAGCTCGGTGTGTTCATTGGAAGGGATGTGAGCAGCAGATACACCATGAGAGGGTATGATATGTACCACAAGGTGGCGGTGTACATCGACAGCGTGATAAGAGCAAAAGGCGGGAATTACCTTGTCTTTTTCCCGTCCCACCAGTTTCTGGACGAGGTCTTAAGTGTGTTTGAGGAGGAGTTCTTTGACCCTGAGACCACAGAGCTCATGGTGCAGAGCAGCTTTATGACCGAGAAGGCGCGTGAGGAATTTCTTGAGAGATTTGCTCCGGGCAATGACATTGAACTCTCCAAGGTCATAAATATGGAGATTGACTATGTTGAGGACAAGAATGTCCTTGGCTTTTGTGTTATGGGAGGAATCTTCAGCGAGGGCATTGATCTTAAATACGACAGTCTGATCGGCGTCATTGTTGTTGGCACGGGAATCCCTCTTGTATGCAATGAGCGGGAGATAATAAGGGACTTTTTTGAAAAAAGAGGCTCCAACGGCTTTGACTATGCATACCGCTACCCGGGGATGAATAAAGTTCTTCAGGCAGCAGGCAGGGTTATAAGGACCGTGGACGATACCGGAGTGGTCCTTCTACTTGATGACAGGTTCGCGGACAGTGCCTACAGAAATCTCTTTCCAAGGGAGTGGAGGGGCTGTAAAAGCGTTTTGACCAATTCGGTTAATGCAGCTCTATCCCAGTTCTGGAGCGGATTTGAGACGAAGAGCCAATGATTTTCATAGCGAAAATCATAAAAAATCAAAAAATGAGTTTACATAAACTATAAATGTATAAAATTATGTAAACCAAGAATTGTACCTATTTCTGTACAATTGTATACAAAATTCGCAAAAATGACAGAGAAATGATACGAAAGTTGCTAAAAAATGACTCTGGCGTCATGTGGATAACTCTGTGGAAATTGGGGATTATTCGGAAACTGTGTTCCGAAAAGCCGCATAAATAGGCATTTTAAATAGGCTGATAAAATCCACAGCCTTTTGGTACAAAAAACACATTATGACTAAAATAGTCAATTGAGTTATGTAAACCATATTATATCATGACACCTGTGTCATTATTAACCCTGAAAGTCACTATTCATCAGCACTTTGGCCTTCTGCACATCATTCTTGATACTCCTTTCCGGATGATGTAAAATATTTCCTATCTGATATTTGTCAGACAATGCAGCCGTTAGTAAGAAAGGAGATACAGGAGCAGGCGCGGGAGCGTCCCAAGAAGACAAAAACACATGTATCTCCGGAGTTAATATGGACGGATAACGTATGAAGATTGAAGACTATGGCGCAGAGGTTGGAAAGCTCAATAGTGATATGCTTGCAGAGAGGGCCAGGATGTCGGACGGGTTCTTTTCCTGCAGCAACAGACTGCTTAAAAAGGCCAGAGAGATCGGAGATACCAATCTTCTGGGCTATTCTTATTACTATGTGGCGGACGCATATTACCTTCTTAGCACCGACTACAAGAAGTTCAACACCAATCTTTTAAAGGCTATAGAACTCCTGCAGGAATGCGGAGATATGGAGCACCTGGCAAGGTGTTATAACCTGTTGGGAATCGATGCCCTTAAGCACGGTAATCCGGAGCTGGCCCTCGATTTTTACCTCAATGCCCTCAAATACTGTGATGACATTAAGAATACGAGCAGTATTCCGGGATTTGTAATGTTCAACATAGGGCAGATCTATCTGGATAACAACGATATAAGACCCGCTCTTTCATATGTCAAGCAGGCTTACAAGGGGATACGCAGAAACAGGACCGACAGTCTCTACTACAGAAATCTTCTGTACTGCTACTGTTTCCAGGCCGACTGCTACATTTCCCTGAATAAGCCCGATTCTGTGGAGAAGTGCCTTCAGGGCATCGAGCAGCTGGAACAGGATCCCAAGGCCAGTCCCGAGCTGTTTTCGGACATTCCGGTACTGGATATCCTGATGAGGGGGTATCACTTTCTTGGAGAGATGGATCTTTATGAGAAATATGCCGATATGCTCTCCTGTCAGATGCAGAACAACAAATTCCCCTTAGACAGTGTCGAGGATATTTACAAGGTCTGCAGGTTCTTTATCAAGGTCGGAAGACTCGGTGAAGTGGACCGCGTTATCAGGAATCTCGAGAGGTCACTGGACGATCTCAATATCCCCAATCTTCGGAAGGGCTACGCCAAGCTCAAGATTGAGTACTTTGACAGGATGGGGAGAGACGCCGACAAGAGCGCAGCGCTTCTTGAATACTATGAATCAAGTCTTTTGCAGGAAAAAGAGAGCATAACCAACTACAAGTTTTTCATGAGCATCAGGAGCCGTCTTTCTTCTATAGAAAAAGAGAATCGCATGCTGGTGCGCCGGGCGGAGACAGACCCTCTGACGGGGTTGGGCAACCGCTACAGCCTCAACAAATATGCGGACACTGCATTTGATGAGGCATTTGCGGCGCAGAAGTCTCTCGCAGTAGAGATCCTGGATGTGGACAATTTCAAGCACTACAACGACGCCTACGGCCATCAAGTGGGAGATGAGTGCCTAAGGAGCATTGCGTCGGCCATAGCCAATATATGCAGGCTCAGATCTCAGGTTAAGGCATTCAGGTACGGCGGCGATGAGTTTGTGATCATTTATGAAGATATGACTGATGCCCAGATAATGGAATGTGCCACGAGTCTGAGAGATCAGGTTGCATCCATGAAGTTCGGTGCTACCAAGGACGATAAGGGTTCGGGAGTCACCATCTCACAGGGCATAAGGAATTCAATTCCGAGTGAAACCAACAAGCTTTGGGACTATATGTACGCAGCAGACAACGCACTTTACGAAGTCAAGGAGCACAGGAAGGGCGAAATTGTTCTTCTCCACAAGGCGATCATTTCCCAGCGCTCCCTTGACGAAGCACAACATAGCTGATATGGTAACTATTCAGAGCCAGGCAGAAATATTTAAAAACACAGATGCCGTGCTCGCATGGTAAGATGTGTTTTTAAATATTTCTATCTGGCGGAAATCCGCCAACGAGGAAACATTTATGTTTCCGAGTCTGGCTCTGAATAGTTATAGCAAAGAGCCAGGCAGAAATATTTAAAAAGACAGATGCCGTGCTTGCACGAGCAGAATTTAAGGAGATAAATATGAAGAAAGAACTTGAGAAGACCTATAATCCCAGAGAAATTGAAGGGCGCCTCTATTCTAAATGGGAGGAAAAGAAATATTTCCACGCTGAGGTCGATGAGACCAAAAAGCCTTTTACTATTGTAATTCCACCGCCAAACATCACAGGCAAGCTCCACATGGGACATGCCTTTGACCAGACTCTGCAGGACATCCTCATCAGATGGAAGAGAATGCAGGGCTACAATGCACTCTGGCAGCCGGGAACCGACCATGCCAGTATCGCAACTGAGGTTCGTATAACAGACGAACTCAAGAAACAGGGCATAGACAAGAGAGAGCTGGGCAGGGAGAAGTTCCTTGAGAAGGCCTGGGAGTGGAAAAAGGAATACGGCGGAACCATCGTTTCCCAGCTCAAAAAGCTGGGCTCTTCCTGCGACTGGGACAGGGAGCGCTTTACAATGGACGAGGGCTGTAACGAGGCTGTTACAGAGGTCTTTGTCAAGATGCATGAGAAAGGCTACATATATAAAGGAAGCAGGATCATCAACTGGTGTCCTGTATGTAAGACCTCGATATCGGATGCCGAAGTTGAGTATGTAGAACAGGCCGGCCATTTATGGCATATCAAATACCCTCTTATCAATGAGGACGGTTCTGTATCAGATACGGAGTTTATCGAGTTCGCAACAACCCGTCCCGAGACAATGCTCGGTGATACTGCAGTTGCCGTTAATCCTGCGGATGACAGATACAAGAGCTTCAAGGGCAGGAAGGTCCTTCTTCCGATCGTGAACAGAGAACTTCCTATTATAGAGGATGAGTATGTAGACATGGAGTTTGGTACGGGCGTTGTTAAAATCACTCCCGCCCATGACCCCAACGACTTTGAGGTGGGCAAGAGACATAACCTTCCCGAGATCAACGTTCTTAACGACGATGCCACCATCAACAGTAACGGCGGCAAGTTCGAGGGAATGGACAGATATGAGTGCAGAGAAGCCATTGTAAAAGAGCTTGATGAGATGGGACTTCTCGTAGAGATTGAAGACTATTCACACAATGTAGGAACTCATGATCGCTGCAAGACTACTGTCGAGCCGATGATCAAGGCACAGTGGTTTGTCAAGATGGACGAGCTTATTAAGCCCGCTGTCAAGGCTGTTAAAGAGGGTGAGATCAAGCTCATCCCGCCGAGGATGGATAAGATCTACTACAACTGGACAGACAATATCAGAGACTGGTGCATATCAAGACAGCTTTGGTGGGGACACAGGATTCCCGCGTACTATTGCGACAAGTGTGGTGAGGTTGTTGTTGCCAAAGAAGAACCTCATACCTGCCCTAAGTGCGGACACGACCACTTTACACAGGATCCCGATACACTTGATACGTGGTTCTCGTCGGCACTCTGGCCTTTTGAGACACTTGGCTGGCCTCATGACACCAAAGAGCTTAAGTACTTCTTCCCTACAGATGTACTTGTAACCGGATATGACATCATCTTCTTCTGGGTTATCAGGATGATCTTCTCAAGTTACGAGCAGATGGGTACCTACCCCTTCAAGACAGTTCTTTTCCATGGTCTTATAAGGGATTCACAGGGCCGGAAGATGAGTAAGTCCCTCGGAAACGGTATCGATCCTCTTGAAGTTATTGATAACTACGGCGCTGATGCCCTGCGTCTTACCATCGTTACAGGTAATGCGCCTGGAAATGACATGCGCTTCTACAACGAGAGAGTTGAGAACAGCAGGAATTTTGCCAACAAGGTATGGAACGCATCAAGATTTATCATGATGAACATGGCAGAAGATGCTCCTTCCGCAATCCATCAGGCTCAGCCTGCAGGACTTGAGCCTGTTGACAAGTGGATCCTCTCCAAGCTCAACAATACCATCAAAGAAGTTACAGAGAACATGGACAAGTTTGAGCTGGGAATTGCTGTTCAGAAGGTTTACGACTTTATCTGGGACGAGTTCTGTGACTGGTACATTGAGATGGTTAAGCCGCGTCTGTACAATTCAGATGATGCATCCTCTCACGAGGCTGCGCTTTGGACACTGCAGACCGTGCTTATCAATGCGCTTAAGCTCCTGCACCCTTACATGCCATTCATCACGGAAGAGATATTCTGCACTCTCCAGGATGAGGAGGAGTCTATCATGATTTCCGACTGGCCTGTATATAAGGACGAGTGGAACTACTCTGATGAAGAGAGAGCTGTAGAGCTGATAAAAGAGGCTGTTCGCGGAATCCGTAATGTCCGCACACAGATGAATGTTGCTCCGTCGAGAAAGGCCAAGGTTTTTGTTGTCAGCACTGACAAGGAGACACTTGATGTGTTCAGGGAAGGCAGACTCTTCTTTGAGTCCCTTGCTTATGCTTCTGAGTCTGTATGCCAGGAGGACAAGAGCGGAATTGCTGACGATGCTGTTTCCGTTGCACTTGGAAGTGCCACTGTTTATATTCCTTTCTCGGATCTTGTGGACCTTAAGGCTGAGATAGAAAGACTCACCAAGGAACAGAAGAAGCTGGAAGGCGAACTTGCACGTTCAAAGAACATGCTCAGCAATGAGAAGTTCCTTTCCAAGGCTCCCGAGAGCAAGATTGCTGAGGAGAAGGAAAAACAGCAGAAATACCAGCAGACCTATGATCAGATAACAGAAAGGCTGCAGCAGCTTACCAGGTAAAAAGCTGTGCAGGATCAGTATGGACGAGAATTTTAATTTGGCTGTCCGGGAAATATTGGACAGAGCAGATAATAACGCCGGGATAACCCTCAAAGAGTGTGAGGAATTCCTTAATAAGGTTCAGAGGTTTACTGATAAACATGGAGTAGAAGAGACAAGAGCCTTTCTTGAGTACCTTGGAAATCCCGATGAGAACATGAAGATAATCCATGTGGCCGGTACGAATGGGAAGGGCTCTGTCTGCAGCTATATCTCTACAGTCCTTGTAAAGGCAGGTTACACCGTGGGACTTTTTACATCGCCTCACCTTGTGAACATCAATGAGAGATTTGCCATAGACAACAGGCCTGTTTCAGAGGGCGTATTTGCTGAAGTTTTTATAGAGACAATAAGGAGAATTCAGGAGTATGACCACGAGGATTACTTTCCGACATATTTTGAATTTCTCTTTTTTGTTGCCATGCTTCTTTATGATGTTTATCCGGTTGACTACCTTATTCTGGAAACCGGGCTCGGCGGAAGGCTCGATGCCACGAATGTGGTAAAGAGCCCCATTCTTTCAGTCATCACCGAGATCGGTTATGACCACATGGAGTATCTGGGAACAACTCTTGAGGATATTGCCTTTGAGAAGGCGGGGATAATAAAGGCAGGAGTCCCGGTTGTGTACTTTGACAAGAGGAAGGAATCCTCCGAGGTGATCAAAAACAGGGCTCTTGAGCTTGATACCAGAGCAATCGCAGTGGAACAAGGAAACATCGAAAACGTTGAGATTGTAAGGGATGAAGGGGGCAACAAATACGTTGCTTTTTCATATAATTCCCTTTATGATAGATATGCCAATTTAAAACTCTCTACGGAAGCAGTATATCAGGCTGAAAATGCGGCAGTTGCCGTGACATGTCTTGAGGTTTTAAGAGACCGGGGATGTGACATCTCTGAACTTGATATAAGAGAGGGACTTCTGTCTGCAAGATGGGATGGCAGGATGGAAGAGATGAGGCCGGGTGTATATGTGGACGGTGCCCACAATATTGACGGTATTAAGGCGTTCCTTGACAGCGTTTCACACATACCCTGCGAGGGCAACAGGCACCTTTTGTTTGGAATTGTATCAGACAAGCAGTACAAGGATATAATCACAATGATCCTTAAGAGCGGCGAGTTTGATTCAATATATGTGACTGTTCTTGAAACTGCGCGGACAGTGTCAATTTCTGACCTCAAGATCGCAATTGAAGACAGCAAGGATGAACTGGGAATCATTGGACTTCCTATCAGATATTACAGCAATGTGAGAGATGCAATGACGGATATCATCACAAGGAGAAAGTCGGGAGACTGCGTGTTTGCGGCAGGTTCTCTTTATCTTGTGGGACAGATTAAGTCCGTAATTTGATTTAGACAGGTCTGTTGACAGGCCGGGGTAGACAGATGATCAACTTTGAAGAGGAATTAAAGAAGTTTAAACCGAGTCTTGAAATTGAGGACGCGGAGGAAATTATATACAATCAGGATCTGGACGACATGTCGGACGTTCTTGTGAAGCTTCTCAAGGACGCCAAGGATGAGGCCGATTCTGCTAAGAGGAGCAGATAAGAATGGCCGCAACTAAAGACAGACTGATTGGTATATCCAACAGGTTTTACAACGAGGGTCTTGAGAAGGCAAGTGTCAGGGATATGACAGGAGCCGTAAGCTCTCTCAGGGAGAGTCTTAAGTTCAACAAGAACAATATAGATGCCAGAAATCTTCTTGGGCTTGTGTATTATGAGACGGGCGAAGTGGTGCCGGCTCTGACCGAGTGGGTCATCAGCAAGAACCTTAAGGCCGATGACAATGCCGCAGACAGATATATGGAGATGGTGAGGAACAGTCCATCTGAACTTGAGACTATCAACCAGACCATCAAGAAATTCAATATAGCGCTCAATTACTGCAAGCAGGACAGCCTTGATCTTGCAGTGATACAGCTTAAAAAGGTGCTTTCTTTAAATTCCAGATTTATTAAAGCGCATCTTTTGCTTGCGCTTTTGTACCTTAAAAACGGCAACTACGACAGAGCCAAGATAGAATCTCAGAAGGCTCTTAAGCTTGATTCAGGAAGCATTTTGGCCAAGAGATATCTCAAGGAAGCTGACAGCATGCTTCTTCCCGGAGAAAGCGGCAAGCTTGTCTCTGACGTGGCTGCATCTGAGAGCGATGAGGCCATCAGATACAACAGCGGCAATGAGATGATAATCCAGCCGCTCAAGAAATCACCGATCAGCAGGAGCAACTCCATATGGGGAATCGTTCTTGGAATAGTTCTTGGCGTGGCGGCAGCCTGTTTCCTGATACTTCCACAGAGGGTTCAGTCCATCAATTCCAGCAATCAGGAGAAGATTGCCAGGATAAGCGAAGAGTCTGATTCCAAGTCGGCTCAGATTGTCTCTTACGAGCAGCAGATTGCAAAACTTCAGGATGAGATAGACAAACTCGGTGAGCAGGTTACCGATTACGAGGGCGTGGATTCTACTTCTGCAGCTATGAACAGTCTTATGAAGGCTGTGAACTTATATATGGAGGATTCTTCAGACATTGAGGGCATTGCTGAGGCACTGGCAGGTATTGATCTTGATGTGATCAGCGCGGATGTTTCACCGGAATTTACTTCTCTGTATGATTTCCTTATGACCAAGGTGGGTAAGCAGCTTGCGGAATCTTACTATGATACGGGCTACACTGCATACAAGAGTGATGACTATGAAACAGCTATCAAGAACCTCTCCAAGGCCTATCAGTATGACAATACCAATGTCAACACTCTTTACTATCTGGGCAATGCTTACTATGCAAGCGGCGACACTGTGAAAGCCAAGGAGGTCTATGATGCGGTGATCACTAATTTCCCTGACACTCAGAGTGCGCAGGCAGCTGAGACGAAACTTGCGGAGATTAATAACTCAAATGGTTAATTTTTCTGACCTTAACTTTATATTCAGGTTTCTACCTGTCTTTCTGATAGCGTTTTATCTCACACCGATCAAATTCAGAACATGGACTCTTCTTTTTGGGAGTCTTTTGTTTTATGCTGTGGGTGATCTTAGGATGCTCCCTGCGCTTGTCGGAGCAGTTATCGTGAATTTCCTTTTTGCCAAGGCCCAGGACGGGGAAAAGAGCAAGTCGCTTCTTCTCTTTATTCTGGCAATAGACTTTGGAATGCTGGCGGAATTCAAGATTCTCGGTCAGTTTGTGGACAACGCTCTGATGCCGATTGGCATCAGCTTCTATATCTTTAAGATGATATCCTATCAGATGGATGTTTACAGCGGCAGGATTACAGACAGGATGCGCTTAGTTGATGTGGCCGCTTATTTCTGCATGTTCCCACAGATTGTTTCGGGACCTATCATGAGGTATGAGAAGTTTGGCGAGAATCCCTTCGTGCAGGGGAAAAGTCAGGGCAGACTCAGCGTCTTTACAATGATAGAGGACGGACTCAGGTATTTTGTACTGGGGCTCGCGTTTAAGGTCCTTATTGCAGATCACCTCTCAATGCTCTGGAATGAGGTTGGAACCATAGGCTATGAGAGCATATCAACTCCCCTGGCATGGCTTGGGGCATATGCCTATACGCTTGAGTTGTATTTTGATTTCTGGGGCTATTCACTCATGGCTGCGGGAATAGGCGTGATGCTTGGTTTTCCTTTTATCACCAACTTTGATCAGCCCTACGGCGCGGGGAGTGTGTCGGAGTTCTACAGAAGATGGCATGCAACTCTTGGCTCCTGGTTCAAGGATTACATCTATATTCCACTTGGCGGCAGCAGAAAAGGAGCTCTGAGGACCGTTTTGAATCTCCTGGCAGTATGGGTGATAACGGGTCTGTGGCATGGAATAACGCTGAATTTTGTCCTCTGGGGACTGATCCTCTTTGTGATAATTGTTCTTGAGAAATTTGTTGTGTTTAAAAGACTCTCCTCGGTCGTGGGGAAAATTGTGGGAAGGATCAACGTGCTTGTTCTCATTCCCCTTACCTGGGTAGTCTTTGCTATAAATGATTTTGAACTTCTGGGCAATTATTTTGCAAGGCTCTTTCCCTTTTTTGGCGTCGGCAACAACGTCAACGAGGGTGATTTTATCAAGAATCTTGAGATTTACTGGATGATTCTTTTGCCGGGAGTTATTCTCTGTATCCCAAAGCTGTTTGAGTTCTGGGAGAATCACAGGAATCATGTGCTTTTTAACGTTTTGTGGATTGTGTTGTTCTGGGGCTGCATAATGAGTATCTCCGGTTCTGCCGGCAATCCGTTTATGTATTTCAGGTTTTAGTGTGAAAGAAGAAGTATGAAGTTTAAGAAATTATTGATGGAATGTCCGATTTTAATAGGGATAACTTCGATCGCGATCCTTCTGACGATTGTTGCTTTGTGCTTTAAGGATACTGTCTATGCCGGATATGCCGGGGAGGAAACTTTTGGAAGGCACCCTGCGCTGGCCATGGTATTTAGGGGAGCAAGGGACAACGTTTTTCCCTGGAGCAGTGAAGGTGCTGCCGGAGCGAATTATGAACCGGTACAGGAAAGCAGTGAAGGAGACGACGAAGCTTTTTCAGAAGGCGAGGAAAACGCAGCACAGGTAAGCGAAGATAACGCCGATGGCAGTTCTGACGGGGGCGAAGACACCTCTTTTGAATCTGAAGATGGCGGAGATATTTCCGGCAATGATGCGGAGGATGAGGAAACAGTCTATGAGTTTACCGAGGTGGATGATGACTACTTCTGCGATGCGCTTTTTATAGGAGATTCAAGGACTGTGGGGCTCTCTGAGTACTGCGAGGAACTCGACAGCAGGGCTACCTTCTATTCCAAGGTGTCACTAACAATTTTTGCCTGCATGGACAAGGAATTTATCAAGACTGAAGAGGGTACGATAAGCGTGGATCAGGCTCTGAGAGAGAACAGCTTTGGCAAGATCTACATAATGCTGGGACTCAACGAGATAGGTGTGGGTGATACCCAGTACTTCAAGGATGCCTATAAAGAGGTAATTGACAGAATAACAGAGCTTCAGCCTGACGCTATCATCTATATACAGGGCATCATGCATGTGGCAGCCAAAAAGAGCGATCACGACAAGGTTTTCAACAATGATATTATAAATGAGAGAAATGCCGCGATTGCAGAGCTTGCCGACCAGAAGAGAATCTTTTACATAGATATGAATGAGGCTGTTGATGATGGAAACGGCAATCTGGACAGCACACTTTCTTTTGATGACGTGCACCTTAAGGCTTCATCATATGAGAGGTGGCACGAATTTCTGCTTCATAATGCTATAGTGAGGTGATACAATGGCTAGAGAAATGGTTTTTAAAATGGAGCGCCCGGGACTTCTTAAGGAGGGCGACAAGGTGACGGTTACAGAGGGCGTTCTTCCCAGTAATTACTACTACACTATTGACCCGTCTCTGGCCATGTCGGGGAACTTTCCTTTCAGAGAGAGGATGCTCGAGAGAGAGGGCGTAGTTACCAAGGTTGAGGAGAATGCCAGAGGTTTTTATGTGACAGCGGTATTTGGTCAGGACAACTGACGATGTATAGCACATTTATAAGGAGGATTTATCATGGAGTACATTTCTACTGACAAGGCACCACAGGCTATCGGACCTTATTCACAGGCAATAAAGGTGGGAAATTTCCTCTTTGCATCCGGACAGATTCCCATCAATCCTGAAAACGGTGAGATTGAGGCCACAAATATCACGGATCAGGCGGACAGAGTCTGCAGGAATATCGGCGAGATATTAAATGCGGCAGGAACTGACTATGAGCATGTTGTTAAGACCACATGTTTCCTTGACGAGATGAGCGATTTTGCCGCATTCAATGCGGTTTACGAGAAATACTTCACAGGAAAGCCCGCAAGAAGCTGCGTTGCAGTTAAGCAGCTTCCAAGAAACGTACTCTGCGAAGTGGAAGTTATCGCATACATCGGATGATGCGGACTTTGGTCAGCGTTTAGCGCATGATCTTACGGAGGGATTTGTATGAAAAAAAGACTTGCCATAGCGGGAATTGCCATGGCTGCCATTGCCCTTACAGGCTGCGGATCCCTGGCGGGGAGGCACAACATAGACTCCGGCTTTGCCTATATCGACAGCCATGAGTACTCAAGTGCGCTTGAAAGCTTTGATGCCGCTGAAGAAAACGGGGAAGACCAGGGGCTGATCCACAGAGGAAGAGGAATAGCATATCTGCACAGTGGGGAGGCTGAGATGGCAGCAGAAGAGCTGCTTATGTCTCTTGCCTGCGACGAGGGTATAGTTGATGACATGGACTTTGACACCAACTATTATCTCGCGGAAGCTTATTTGAAACTGGGGGAATACAACAAGGCAAAAGAGGTTTATGATGCTATCCTTGAACTTCGCAGCAAAGATAGCAATGCTTTTTACTTAAGGGGAATAGCTGAGCTTGCCTCCGGCAACCACGATAAGGGCTATTCAGATTTTACCAAAGCGATCTCATTAAACTCCAGGGATTACTCGATGATCATAATGATCTACAAGGCTCTTGACGAGTACGGTTATCCCGATGAGGCTACCAATATACTTCAGACTGCTATGGACAACGGCAGCGACTTCATGACCAATTTTGAGAAGGGACAGATCTCTTATTACCTTGGCAATAACGCTGAAGCCCAGAGCTTTCTGGAGGCTGCGCGCAATGAGAGAGAGCAGGAAAAAGAGCCTGTTGTCATAATGCTCGGACAGACCGGGGAGAAGCAGGGAGACTACAACTACGCCATCAGCGTTTACAGGACATACCTGTCTGAGAATCCGGACAGTGCCACGGTCTACAATCAGCTTGGCATGTGCCAGATAAGGCAGGGAGACTACAGTTCGGCGGTCGCTTCTTTTGAATCGGGGCTTGCCCTTGATGATAAGAACCTTAATCAGGCGCTTTCATTAAACCGCATCACTGCGTATGAGTACATGGGTGAGTTTGAGAATGCAGCTTATCTCATGCAGACTTACCTTCAGACTTATCCGGATGATGAGGCTGCCAGGAGAGAGAATATTTTTCTTTCAACACGCTGAATTTTGAATATGTTTTGGGTAAATTAGCCGCCTTTGGGCGGTTAATTTTTTTGTGGAAAACAGGTAAATGAGCTTTGCCAAAAAATATCAATATGGTATCATATAATAGTGTCCGATTGGGGGACATAATGCAAAAAACAAAAATTTCAGGAGGGTATTGAAAAATGGCAAAGACAGCGATTATCACCGGCGGCTCCAGAGGAATCGGAGAAGCCATGGCACTTAAGCTCGGTGAGCTTGGGTACAACGTAGTTATCAACTACAGAAGTGAGTCTTCAAAGGTTCTTTCAGACAATCTTGCAGCTAAGATCAAGGATCAGTATGGGGTAGATACCTTGGTAGTCAGAGCAGATGTCAGCAAGTATGATGACTGCGAGAATCTTGTAAAGGCTACAGTGGACAAGTTTGGTGATAAGATTGACGTTCTTGTTAACAATGCAGGAATCACCAACAACTGCAATTTCATCGATATTACCAAGGAGCAGTACGAGGCAGTTATCAACACTAACCTTATGAGCTTCCTTCACATGACACATCTGGTATTGCCTTACATGGTTAACCACTCCGACAAGGACAATCAGTGCTGCATCGTCAACACATCTTCAGTCGGAGGACTTACGGGTGTTATCAATCAGGCAGATTACTGCGCTTCCAAGTCAGGTATCATCGGATTCACAAGAGCTATCGCTCTTGAGTTTGCAGGAAAGGGCATCAGATGCAATGCTATCGCACCCGGCATGATCATGACAGATATGCTCCGCGGCGTTAACCAGGATGAGCTCAATGCTCTTGCAGCAACAATTCCTCAGGGCTTCATCGGAGATGTTTCCGATATCGCCGGAGCTCTCGGATACATCCTTACAGCTCCTTACGTAACAGGTCAGGTAATCTCACCTAACGGCGGATTCGTTCTTCAGTAATTCTTATATCAGACATAACTACACCCTGCGGGTATCCTTACGGTGCCTCGCAGGGTGTTTTTTTGTTTCACGGGAAATTATTCCGATTCATACTCAGTTTTCTTTGTACTGCCTTATTATCATTCGCACTGTCTCTTCCAGGTGCGGCTTTAAGTCGCGCAGGGATACGGGATCATCGTACATGATGGAGCTGTAGCCCGTGGAGCCTATGAGCTCTATTATGAGAAAAAGCATGACCTCGGGGTCACGGAGTTTATAATCCGCATCTTCTATCATCCTGTTGTAGACTTCGCTGAAGTCTATGTCACTGTCTGTCATTGGTGTGGTGAGAGCTCTTTTAAATACAGCCCAGGACAGGTCCTTGTATATAAAGGCCAGGAGTCCCTTGTTGGCGGACAGTTCATCAAGGACATAATCCATAATGAAGATGATCTTATCTTCAAAGTCCTGTATCCCGGCCTTTTCCAGAGCATCAGCGGCCTGCATGAAGAGCTGGCTCGACTTGTGGGCGATGAGTCTGTTCCTTATGTCATACTTGTCCTTGAAATACAGGTAGAACGTTCCCTTGGCTACCCCTGCCTTTTCAACGATATCCGAAATGGATGTCTTGTTGATGCCCTTTGATGTAAAGAGCTCGAAGGAGGTGTTGAGGAGGTTCTCCATCTTTAGTTTTTTGTTCTGATCTGCTTTTCCCATATCAGTTCCCTCTTAAAATTTATTATAGCAGAATACTGCAGTTTTACAGTTGACAATAAAAAATATGACCAACTTTCATTTTTATTATTGACCAACGGTCATTTATATGTTATACCATAATAGAAAAGTGACCAACAGTCAATATTATTTTCAGATCTATTGAAATAAATTATCAGAATCCCGTCAAACAGGCATGGATTCTGGAGGAGGAACATTATGAACAAGCTTACACAGATGATTGTTAAGCTGAGATATGTTATTTTGATTGCAGCATTTGTGCTTCTCATTCCGTCTGCCATAGGCTATCTGAACACGAGAGTCAACTACGATATCCTCACATACCTTCCCGGGGATATTGAGACAATGAAGGGACAGGACATCCTTCTTGATCAGTTTGGTACAGGCTCTTTTGTACTGTATGTGGCAGAGGGCATGGAGGAGAAGGATGTTGCGGACCTCAAGGCGAAGATTGAGGATATAGACCACGTCGCAGACGTTATATGGTATGACTCGATCATGGATCTGTCAGTACCCATGGAGATGCTTCCCGCTGATGTGTATGATGCCTTTAACAGCGATGATGCAACGATGATGTTCATCGTATTTGATGAGGGAACATCGGCAGATGCAACAATGGATGCAATTGAGGACATAAGACGTGTATCCAATAAGCAGTGCTTTATGAGCGGAATGAGCGCCATAGTTACAGACACCAAGAATCTGGCAATGAAGGAGACACCGATCTACGTCGGAATAGCAGTACTTCTTGCGGTTATAGTTCTTTCACTGACAATGGATTCCTACCTTATTCCTCTGTTTTTCCTTCTGAGCATAGGTATGGCAATCGTCTACAACATGGGAACCAATGTATTCAAGGGAGAGATCTCTTTTGTCACCCAGTCACTGAGCGCAGTACTTCAGCTGGGAGTTACGCTGGACTACTCCATCTTCCTGTGGCACAGCTACCAGGAGGAACTTGAGAAGACAGATGACAAGAACGAAGCGATGGCAAGAGCGATATCCGCTACCTTCATTTCTGTTATAGGAAGCTCGATCACAACGGTTGCAGGCTTCATAGCTCTGTGCTTTATGAGCTTC
Source organism: uncultured Butyrivibrio sp. (assembly GCA_946546925.1). Lineage (GTDB taxonomy): Bacteria > Bacillota > Clostridia > Lachnospirales > Lachnospiraceae > Butyrivibrio. The sequence goes on along the minus strand of CAMNOS010000009.1, from coordinate 9,810 downwards.
ACTCTGGGTCTTGATCTTGGTGTTGTAATGGCCAAGGGCGTCGTATTCGGCGTTATTGGCTGCGTTACGATACTTCCGAGCATGATACTTGTATTTGACGGACTTATAGAGAAGACAAGACACAAGCCTCTCATGAAGGAATTTGTCAGGATACCAAGGTTTGTTTCAAAGTATTACGTTGCATTCTTTGTGATCTTCCTGGCACTTATAGCACCTGCTGTTTACGGCAACAACCACACAGCCGTTTACTATGATCTGACACAGACACTTCCGGACAACCTTGAGAGTGTTCAGGGAGCGAACAAGGTGGATGAGAAGTTCGACATGAACTCTGCTTACATGCTGCTGGTGGACAAGGATCTGGACAGCGCATCAATGAGCCAGATGATAGAGAGCCTTAAGAAGACAGACGGTATCATTGCTGTTCTTGGAGCAGATTCAATAATCGGGCCTGCATTTCCGAAGAGCTTTATTCCGGATGACCTTCTCTCTGATCTTGAGAGTGATGAATGGAAGCTGATTCTTTTGACAACCGATTACAAGATCGCTTCCGATGAGATCAATGCTCAGATCGCAGAGGTTGACTCGATTGTCAAGAGCTATGATCCGGGTGCAATGGTAGTAGGTGAGGCACCCTGTACCAAGGATCTTATCAATATAACAGCCCATGACTTCCAGGTAGTAAACATTGTTTCGATAGGGCTTGTGTTCCTTATCATAGCTTTCGTGCTCAAGTCGGTTTCACTTCCGTTCATACTTGTGGCTGTAATTGAGTTTGCTATCTTCGTCAACATGGGACTTCCATATTACACAGGTACGGTGATCCCGTTCATCTCATCTGTGGTAATTGGAACAATCCAGCTGGGAGCTACGGTGGATTATGCGATCCTTATGACCACCAGATACTTAAACGAGAGAAGAGCCGGGCATGACAAGAAAGAGTCAACTCTTATCGCCCTTACAACAAGCATGAAATCCGTTATTGTGAGCGCCCTGAGCTTCTTTGCAGCAACCTTCGGTGTTGGCCTTATATCAAGTATCGACATGATCGGATCCCTCTGCATGCTCATGGCAAGAGGCGCGATCATCAGTATGTTCACGGTACTTCTGGTACTGCCTGCGATGTACATGATATTTGACGGACTTATTATGAAAACCACCTTTGGAATGAATATAGATGAAAAGCAGCCCCATCACCTCGGGAATCTGATCCACAGGCACAGAGTTGCTTAATCGAGGAGGAAAAAGAAATGATCAGAAAAAATCTTATGAAATCATTATCGGTAATTATGGCAGCAATGCTGGCAGTTATGACAGTGGCTTGCGGACAGAATACTGCTGTTGCAGATGAAACTGGTATCACGGCGCAGGCAGAGGATTCCGGAGAAGAGGAGCTTGAAAAGAATATTCAGGCTGCAACAGGCGTTTCAGGTTCTCTGGAAGATGCCGGAAAGGTTGAGACTGTATATGTAACAGCAGATGCAAACGGTGCTGTTAACGATGTCATCGTAAGCGAGTGGCTCAAAAATATTGATGGTGCCACAGAGCTTTCCGACAAGACGCAGCTTCGTGATATCGTTAATGTCAAGGGCAATGAGACATTCAAAGACAACGGCGATGGAACCCTCACATGGGACGCTGAAGGCTCTGATATTTACTATCAGGGAACTACGCAAAAAGAGCTACCTGTAACAATGAAGATCAGCTACACTCTCAACGGAAAAGAAATATCTCCCGAAGAACTTGCAGGTAAGAGCGGCAAAGTCACAATGCGCTTTGAGTATCAGAACAACGATAAGCAGACTGTGAATGTTGACGGCAAGGATATTGAGGTCTACACCCCTTTTGCAATGGTTTCCGGTATGATGCTTGATCCTGAGAAGTTCTCCAATGTTGAAATTTCAAACGGCAAGGTCATCTCTGACGGCGGCAATATCATAGTCATGGGTGTTGCAGTTCCTGGACTCAAGGAGAGCCTTGATATCTCCGAGGAGAAGTGGGATGAGCTTGATGATGCCGATGAGATCAGGGACAAGCTTTCCAATTCATTCGAGATAACTGCCGATACAACAGATTTCGAGCTTGGAATGACGATCACAATGGCAAGTTCTGACATCCTCTCGGATTTCGGAATGACAGACCTCTCAGGCTCAGATAAGCTCGATGATCTGAAAGATGATATGAATAAGTTAAACGACGGTTCAAACGATCTGGTAGAGGGAACAAAGACTTTGAAGGATGGAACTTCAAAGCTAAGAGAAGGAACAGACAAGCTCGCAGACGGAACATCCAAATTAAGTGACGGTGCATCCGATCTCTATGACGGAACATCCAAGCTCTATGACGGAACAGACAGCCTCTGCGACGGAACATCCAAACTCTACGATGGAACAAAGAGCCTCAACGACGGTGCATCCAAGCTCTATGATGGAACAAAGAGTCTGTATGACGGAGCCGGCAAATTAAACACAGGTGCCGGAAGTCTTTACGACGGGACAAAGACTCTTTATGACGGAGGCAAGAGCCTTAGCGATGGCGCAGCTGTTCTTTCGCAGGGAATAAAAGCATACACAGAAGGGGCAACACAGATCCTTATGGGAGCAGGACAGCTTAAGAGCGGTGTTCAGGCTGCAAAGGCCGGTTCAGAGCAGCTCATTGCAGGTGTTACCGACGCGCAGACTAATGCACAGAAGCTTGCAGAAGGAGCCAGTGGAGTTAGCAACGGAGTAAAGCTTGTTCAGACCATGATGGGCAATCTTGTAAAGGCTTCAGACAAACTTGCTGAGATCAAATCCAAACAGGATCTTTACGGCGCAGCTTATACATGGCTTACAAATACATCTGATACAGAATCTGTGCCTTCTGCAGAGGTACTTGCGGTATTACAGTCTATAGACAGCGGCATTTCATCAGGTCACGATGCGGTGAAGGTTAAGAAGGCGGCTCTTGCTGCCCTTACAGGACAGACAACAAGCTCACTCTACGTAATAGATAACTATGAGGAGCTTGTAAATGTGGTAGAGACGGGAGTTCTTTACGCAAGTGAAGGTGATACCGAGGATGGGCCTGCAGAAGCGGATACCAAAGAGGCTGAAGAGACCAGTGAGACTGGAGAGAACAAAGAGGCTGAAGATGCCAAAGAATCAGCGCAGGAGAGCGGTGAGTCAGAAGATAATAAGGAGGCAGCACAGGAAAACTCTTCAGATAGCAGCGATTCTTCCAAAGAGACAGGCACTGCCGAAAAGGAGCAGTCCGAGACAGAAAGTGCGACAGGTGAAGATGGCAGTGAAGCTGTGGGAGCATCGGAAGCTCAAGCTGAGGGTGCTGCTAAAGCAGGGGAAGTAATCGAGGAAGAAACAAATCTTTCCACAACAGGAAATGAGACCAAGAAAGTGATCGTCAAGAATGTCCAGACCGGCTACAGCGACAGTGATGTGGCAAGGATTGCTGACTATGTCAGAAGATACAGTGTATTGTGCGGAGCAACCCAGGGAGCATATTCTGCACTTGGAACAGTCTATGGTGAGATTTCGGCCATGATGACAGATCTGCTCTCAGAAGATACGGCCAAAAACATCGATGACCTCGCTAAAGGTGCGGAGCAGGTAGCTGCAGGATGTGCACTCCTTGCCGGTGATAACGGACTTGGCAAACTCAAGGCCGGACAGGTGAGCCTTGATGCAGGTATAGGTCAGGTGAGCGATGGAGTGGGCGCAATATATGACGGAACAGAAAAGCTTACCTCAAACAACACTCAGCTCAACACCGGAGCAGCTCAGGTGAGCGCAGGAGCAGGTCAGCTCAAGGACGGCGCAGGAAAGCTCAAGGACGGTGCAGGCCAGCTCAAGGATGGAATAAAGGAACTTAAGGATGGAGCAGGCCAGCTCAAGGATGGTACCGGAGAGCTCAAGGACGGAACAAGTCAGCTTAAGGATGGCGCCGGAGAACTTAAGGATGGAGCAGGCCAGCTTAAGGACGGAGCAGGCCAGCTCAAGGATGGCGCAGGTCAGCTCAGAGACGGAGCAAAAGAGCTAGGCGATGGCGCCGGAGAACTTGATGACGGAGCAATCAAACTTGACGACGGCGTCCAGGAACTTATGGACGGCATGATCAAGTTCGACGAGGAGGGTATCAAGAAGCTCTATGAGGCATTCGACGGTGACCTCTCAGATTTCACAGACAGACTTGATGCAATTCAGAAGGCAGGAGAGAGCTACAAGTCATTTGGCGGATCTTCCGAAGAAACAGACAGCAGTGTGAAGTTCATTATCAGAACTGACAGCATTAAGAGTCTGTAAAAATATACTTTTTTGCAATCTCTACTCCGTCAGGAATCAGATAAAAGCATTCCTCTTCTTGGCACGCTTTCGCTCCTTTCGTCTGGCAGCGGTACTAAGCACCTAAAATACAGGTGCTAAGTGCCGGCCGCCTCAAAGGGCCTGCGAGAGAGGAACTGCTTTTATCTGATTCCTGACTCATTCAATTTCTTAAAATGTCTGAATCATATATGAAATATGGTCTAATACATAAGGGTTGGGCATTAACCGGGATGGATTTCATGGGGCGCTGCAGAGGCCTCTGAGACCGCCGGTACTTAATACCTGTCCCTCAAGGTATTTAGTACCGCTGCGAGGCGAGGGGAGTGAAAACGTCCTCAAAGCGACCCTGAAATTTATCCCGGTAAATACCCAGCCCGTATCATTCAAAAAAGTATACTATCTTAATCAGAATCGTATTAATATATCAGTCTGCCTTCACCTGGCGGGTGATTGCAGAAAAAAAAGCTGCCTGCTGTCAAGGGTTGCCCGAGCACAAATGCTCAGCGTACTGCCTCTTGACATCAGACAGCTTTTTGCATAGCGGCACTTATCCGGGGAAAGGCGGATGGGATTACACTAACAACTAAACAGAAGCTATCCACATGAATGCATAAAAATGCTAAAATGCAATTGATAAAACAGGAACAGGGTCTATAGAGTATTGTTTATTTACATATCTGTATAACATATAAGGAGTGAGAAAGAATGCTTGGCAGAGCTATTGGAAACAGATACGTATTAAGATCAAATAAAACCTGCAGCGCGGCGGCAATATTCATGGCGGGTATGCTGACACTGTCAGGGTGCGGATTGTCAGGCGGTGGTGCTGCAGGTACTGCAGGACAGGCGTCGTCCGGCGCAGGTGCTGTGGATGCAGATGGACAGGAAGAGATTGGAGCTGATGCTGCAGATAGAGACGCACAGGGAGCGAGTGGCAGTACAACGCAGCAGGATGAGAATTTGCCATCCCTTAATATTATTGATGACAAGTACCGGACCACCTACGAGATATTTGTGTACTCGTTCTATGACAGCGATGGAGACGGAATAGGAGATCTTAAGGGCGTAACAGAAAAGCTTGACTATATAAATGACGGCGATGACACAACGGATGACGATCTGGGCTTTAACGAGATATGGCTCATGCCCATAAGTCCTTCTCCCACATACCACAAGTATGACGTCACAGATTATATGGACATAGATCCTGAGTACGGCAGTCTTGAGGATTTTGACGAGCTGGTGAAGGCATGCCACGACAGGGGGATAAGAGTCATAATCGATACGGTATTCAACCATTCCTCTGTGGAGCATCCATGGTTTACGAGTGCCGCAGAGTATTTAAAAGCCCATCCCGGAATAAATTTTTCGGATGAAGAAAACCTTTCCGAGTGCCCTTATCTTGAATACTATACCTTCTCTAATGAGAAACAGGAGGGATTTGAGCCGCTTCCGGATACTGACTACTTCTACGAAGCCAGGTTCTGGTCGGGCATGCCTGATCTTAATCTCGACAGCAGTGCTGTGAGAAAGGAGCTTTCAAAGATCACCGATTTCTGGACCAAAAGAGGTGTGGACGGCTTCAGACTTGATGCGACAACATTCTATTATACAGGCAATGACAGCAAGAATATCGAGTTCATGACCTGGCTCAATGACACCGTCAAGAGTCAGAATGAGAACTCATACATCGTTGGTGAGGCCTGGGTTAATTCTGCGACTTATCACAAGTACTACGAGAGCGGTATAGACAGCTTTTTTGACTTCGACTTTGCGGCAAGTGAGGGAATCATCGCCTCGGTGGTCAGGGGGAACAGCCCTGCAGTCAGATATAGTGACTCGCTTGCGCAGGCTGAGGAAGCAATCGCACAGGCAGAACCTGATGCCATAGACGCACCTTTCTATACCAACCATGATATCGCGAGATCTGCAGGATACTACACGGGCAGCGGTGGCGAAGACAAGATAAAGCTGGCGCAGGGACTGAATCTTCTGATGGCGGGCAATGCCTTTGTCTACTACGGCGAAGAGCTGGGCATGAAGGGCTCGGGCAAGGATGAGAATAAGAGAGCGCCGATGTATTGGACTGCAGAATCTGGCGGTGCGGATGCAAAGAGCGATGCAGGAGAAAGCAGCACCGGAGCGATTGCCGGCTGGATCGATGAAGACCTTGGAACAGGCATATGCAGGGGTCCAAGGGCCATGGACAGCTTCAAAATGAAGTATCCGGCAGCCGATGAGCAGTTTGCGGACCCCTACTCCATATACAACTATGTCAAAAAAGCAGTGCGCCTCAGAAATACTTATCCTGTGATCGCCAGGGGAAGGACAGCTACGGTTTCTGAACTGTCGGACCAGGACATCTGTGCTTTCACAAGGTCAGTCACAGAGGATGAGGCAAAAGAGTACCTTGAAAATGCTGCCGCATCGAATACTGCGAACCAGAATCAAGTGAGTGATTTGGCTGGATTTGGTCCAACCGAACTATTGATAGTGATAAATACATCAGCCGAAGCAAAAGCAGTGGATCTCTCAAAGAGTGTTGAAACAGCAGATTATGGGACGCTTTGTTATGAACTTGAAACCACACAGGACAAGTGCATGCTGGAAGGAAATACGCTGACTGTCCCGGCCTACGGAATTGCTGTCCTAACCAGGTAGATTTCGGATATAAGCTGTTTTATGATCAAGTATATGAAAGGCATGCTCGTAATGAAATATAAAAGCTGATGTTTGAGGTGAACAAAAAATGCAGTTTGATAACTATATCTTTGATCTGTATGGAACGCTGATAGACATCCATACCGACGAGGATAAGAAGTCCTTGTGGCAGGCAATGTGCAGATATCTGGAAAAAGAGTTTCAGGTAAAATACACGCCTGCAGCGCTTAAAAAGAGATATCTTCAGATTTGCAAAGATGAGGAAGAACTACTTAAAAGCAGACTCTCATCCTCTTCAAAAGCCGGTGATCCAAAGCCGGCACATTGTGAAATCCGCATTTCATGGGTATGGGAGAGGATAATAAGAAGTGCGAAAGATCCCGCGGCGCAGGATGAAATGAAGTGTTTTGAAAGTCTCAAATACGGCCCGGAAGAACAGATTTCTCCCCAAATGCAGGCTCTGTGCACTTTCTTTCGGGAGAAGTCCAGGGATAAACTGATAAAGTATGACGGTGTTGATGAAGTTCTGAGGACCCTGAGAGAAAGAGGGAAGAGAGTGTTTCTTTTGTCCAACGCCCAGCGCGCGTTTACATTGAAAGAACTATCGGACTGCGCTCTTACGGAGTACTTTGACGACATATTTATTTCCTCGGATCTGCTCTTTAAAAAGCCCGATCCCCTCTTCATGCAGGCTCTTTTAAAAAAGCACAGTCTTACGAGCTCAAAATGTGTTATGATAGGAAACGAAATTTCAAGTGACGTGGGGGTTGCGGCAGGATGCGGATTAAAGAGCATTTTCCTGAATACCTACGCTTATAGTGATAAGAAGATCAGAGAGGATCTGGGAGCACTTTTAATAGAACAAAAAGAGCTTTTGCCAGTGATAGTTGATAATGGCGATATCCGGCAGATACTTGCTCTCTGATAAGAATGTGGTACTGTTATGAAATATTTTCTGCAATATATTAAACTGACAATGAGGTTTGTTCTCAAGCCGCTGTCCTTTGTGCCCGCAGTAGTGATGATGTGTGTGATCTTCATGTTCTCTGCCCAGGATGCCGATGAGAGCAGCCAGCTCAGCTATGAGGTGGGCGTAGCGGTGCTATCTTATGCCAACGACGCTTTTGACAGGGGATGGAGTTCCAGGTACATAGAACACCTCTCTGAAATCGGTCAGCACTATATAAGAAAGACGGCTCATTTTACGGAGTATTTTCTCCTGGCGGTATCCGTGGCGTTTCCCCTGTATGTGTATGGAGTAAGGGGTATCAGCCTGATGTTTTTTGCCGGGCTGTTCTGTGTGGGATTTGCCTGCCTTGATGAATACCACCAGTCCTTTGTGGCGGGACGATCTCCTCAGAGGATGGATGTCCTGATAGACAGCACAGGTATATTTATCGGGATAATCATCACCAGGATCGTCGGATGGACAGGGAGGATGACGATCTTCAGACCTCTTGCAAACAGACGGCAGCAGGCAGAAGAGTGAAAAACGGATTTTGTAAGGCGTGTCAGGATAATGATAAAAAGTTGTTGACAATGAAGCACTCATTGTGATATGTTACTTAGGTATTTGAAAACAAAGCAGAGTATCCACTCTCACCCTTAGGCCCTGCCGAAAGCGGTCAATATCTTTTCAAATCCTGCATCATAATGCTACAGATGCGGACTTTGATGATGATTTCAGGTGGATACATTTGCGGATGTATCCACTTTTTTATAAGTATTTTGGAGGATAAAACCATTAGCGAGTTATTTATTAACGAACAGATCAGAGCTAAAGAGGTACGTGTAATCGGTGTTCAGGGCGACCAGCTCGGAGTTATGCCCATTCAGGACGCCAGGAAGATCGCTGAGGATGAGGGCGTAGACCTTGTCATGATTGCACCCACAGCCAAGCCCCCTGTATGCAGGGTAGTTGACTACGGCAAGTTCAAGTATGAACAGCTTCGCAAGGAGAAAGAGGCACGTAAGAAGCAGAAGACTGTAGAGATCAAGGAGATCAGACTTTCACCCAACATTGATACCAACGATCTAAACACCAAGGTCAATGCTGCCAGAAAGTTCCTTGAGAAGGGCAACAGGGTTAAGATCACACTTCGTTTCAGAGGACGTGAGATGGCTCACATGGGAGCAAGCGTACATATTCTCACTGACTTTGCACAGGCTCTTTCTGATGTGGCTGTAATTGAGAAGCAGCCCAAGGTCGAGGGACGTTCAATGACCATGTTCCTCACCGAGAAGAAGAACTGATATTCAAGCTTCTTGACCAATTCATTGGTTTAGATAGATATGATATCATCAGGGCTTTTTGCCCGAATATCATAAAACATTTTAGTACAGATTAGGAGGATTTAGTTATGCAGCAAAAGATGAAAACAAAGAGAGCTGCTGCCAAGAGGTTCAAGGTAACCGGCACAGGAAAGCTCATGAGAAACAAAGCGTATAAGCGCCACATCTTAACCAAGAAGTCCACAAAGAGAAAGAGGAATCTTCGTCACGCAGGACTCGTTGACGCTACAAATGTTAAGACAATGAAGCAGATCCTTCCTTACGCATAAGTCGCGTTTACAAGGGAAGATCATTTCGAGTCTGTTATCTGATGTTTGATTAATTTAGGAGGAATTTGACATGGCAAGAGTTAAAGGCGCATTAAATGCCAAGAAGAAGCACAATAGAGTATTAAAGCTCGCTAAGGGCTACAGAGGAGCAAGATCCAAGCAGTACAGAGTAGCTAAGCAGTCAGTTATGAGAGCACTTACTTCAGCATTTGCTGGACGTAAGCAGAAGAAGAGGGATATGAGATCTCTCTGGATCACACGTATCAACG
>CAMNOS010000008.1 GCA_946546925.1 uncultured Butyrivibrio sp. | reverse complement strand
CTACAAATTTGCGCCTTAAGAGGGGGATTATCACAAATCCCCCTCCAAATGTAAACGCACTGATTTTCAGTGTTTCATAGAAAAGTACAACTAACTTATTGTTCTTCATTTCGCTTAGTTACAGGCTTGTAGGATTCCTCCTTCCGGGCAAGCGCATCAGCCGCCTCCTGCCTTCCGGTCCTTATCAGCCTGTCATGATACTCCTCAAAATGTCCTCTGGCATGGAACGGACCACCCTCTGCAAGCACAACCCACATGAAGAGGCTGGCTTTAACATAATCGACAGTCGTTTCATCAGTATTTACCATACAGGATATCCGAGAGAACCTCAAGCATAGCTTTTACGTCGATTGGTTTTGCAATATGTCCGTTCATTCCTGCCTCCGACGCCTTCTTAATATCCTCTGAGAATGCGTTGGCTGTCATTGCAATAATTGGCAGGCTTGCCCTGCGTTTATCAGGCATATTCCTGATCACTCTTGTGGCCTCATACCCATCCATCACAGGCATCTGTATGTCCATGAGAACCAGGTCATAATATCCAGGCGATACTGCTTCTATCATGCCAACAGCTTTATTTCCGTCATCTGCTTCTTCCACCGTAAAGCCGCTCCTTTCAAGGAGTTTTTTGGCGATCTGCCGGTTGACCATGACATCATCTACAAGAAGTATTCGTTTGCCGCTAAAGTCAGCTTCTGCACTCTTCTTTTCTTTGTCCTGCATCTTCTGCTTTTGAAGCTTCTCCAGATCTTCAGGGCTCATGGGATCAAGTTTAATTGTGACAATAAACTCTGTTCCCTTACCCTGTTCTGTTCTGACTCTGATGTCTCCATCCATCATCTCAACCAGATTCTTTACGATGCTCATGCCAAGACCGGTGCCCTGAATGCCGCTCACCGTGGCTGTCTTCTCCCTCTCAAAGGCCTCAAAAACCTTTGCAGCAAATTCCTTGGACATGCCAATCCCGCTGTCTGAAACTCTGATCTCATATATATTCTTATCATCCCCAACAGAATGCATTTCTTTTGCAATAACTTTGACCGTACCGCCCTCAGGAGTGAACTTGTAGGCGTTGCTCACAAGATTGAGAAGTATCCTGTTCAGTCTGTTCTTATCGCAGTATACATAGCTGTCCCTGATCTCTTTGCTGTCCACCACAAATTCAATCCTCTTTTCTGACATCTGTGTGACAAAGAGATTCTTAAGCCCGTTAAAGACATCCTTAAGGTCCACGGGAACCGGCTCAAGTTCAATCTTGCCGCTCTCTATCCGGCTCATCTCAAGGACGTCGTTGATAAGGGCCAGCAGATGGTTGCTTGATCCCTTAATCTTCTGAATATAATCCTGAAGCTCTTCCTTGGTAACGTTTTCTTCCTCGGCCAGGTTCACATACCCGATGATGGCATTCATGGGAGTTCTGATGTCATGAGACATGTTGGAGAGAAAGACAGTCTTGGCCCTGCTCCTCTCATTGGCCTTTATTGTCTCTACTTCAGCCGCTTTCTCCCTCTTAGACATGATGGAATAGATGCTGAACATTATGATGAGGGAGATCATATTCAGGCTCATCTGAACGATGCTGTTTCTTGTCAGTCTCCTGTCGACGCTCTCAAGCTGTGTCTGTATATAGCTCCCTGTCAGTCTGATGGTCTCTGCGCTCTTATCAATATTCTGACTTTCGTAAAAACTGCTTATGTTGTTTACAACTTCAACAGTCATCTCATCTGTAGCTCTTTTAACCCAGAGAAGTGATGTTAAAAAGATGAGGAACAAAAGAACTATCCATACGATCGTGGACTTTCCAAAACGCTTCCTGGTGTCATTTTCAAAGACAATACGAAAATAGAGAAATCCCAAAATGCTCCAGCTTGCCAGGATGAGATAACTCTCGGTACTCATTCCGTTTGAGAACCAGAGCATAAAATACAGGAAAAAGAACAGCGACATGACAAGACCTGTAATTCCTGTGACCTGTACCTCTTTATTCCCATCCTTTCTGGCATTGACAAAAGCGTCAGCTGACGTATATGCATAGGCAATGACTGCACCTATAGTGTTCACATCCACAACCCATCCAATGGCAGTTCTTCCAAGAAGAGGTATGAGAATTGAGATTCCCATAAGAAAGATCATTGCGTTCTGAGGTGTATTATCCTTATTGAGTTTTCCAAACCATCTCGGCAGCATGCCGTCGTCAGCCATGCCAAGAAGAAGTCTGCTGGCTGCGATGAAATTGCCAATAAGTCCTGTCAGCATTCCGGCAAGTGCCGCAGTCCCGAGTATGTGAAGTCCCATATTGCCCATGGCCATATGTGCCACATTGAAAGTGGGAAGTCCCTCAAGACCCTCAAGGCTTCCAAGCTTTCCAATGTAGTCTTCCCAGTTGGAAAACCCTGAGGGTATTATGGCAACCGCAATCTGCGCCAGGGCGACGTAAGCAACAACTGCCGCAAGAAGAGCAGCTGTCATTATGGGCAGTGCTTTTTTGGCTGAAAACCTGAACCCGGAAGCAGAGTTTGATATAGATTCAAATCCTACATAAGCCCAGGGAGACAGAGCGATTATGGAAAAGAACTGCCTTAGAGGATTGCCCTTTCCTGTTGCGAACACAGGCTCCGGAAGGCTGTGGGGCTGTGGACTCTTTACTGCCACCCCCACTGTCACGATCACTATACCGATTATAAGCACAAATGCAAGTACAGTCTGTGCCCAGGCTGCAGCGCTCTTGCTCTTTATGCAGAGAATACCGCAGATCAGGATCGCTCCCACCGAAAGAAGCACTTCTCCATAGTAAACGTCATAACCAAGTATCTGGTAATAGAATCCAAACTGGAAGGTCTTTCCGAACAGGTTCTTACTGATAAGCGCGAGTGCAGTGGCATTGGCCCAGATTATCGCAATGTAAACAAGGATCAGAAACCAGGCACTCATAAACCCGTGATCATATCCGAATGTCTTTACGGTATAGGTCAGAGTTCCGCCGGAGTCCTGAAACTTGTTCATCAGATAGTGGTAATTGATCCCTATGATGAACATGACAAAAGCGCCAAGTATCATTCCAAAGCTGGTTCCTATCGGACCGGCCGTGGGAAGAAATGTTGTGCCGGGCATCACAAATGCCCCCCAGCCAACAGCGCATCCAAAAGACAACGCCCAGACATTTATGGGCAAAAGATATCTCTCAAGCTTATGTTTGCTTCCTGAAACATTTCCTTTATCCATTGCTGCTCCTTTTATCCCCTGATATTCTCTCTCATGAGTTTCTCAAGCGTATCGAAAAGCTTCTGCGGTTCAAGCGGTTTACTGAGGTGTGCGTTGAGCCCCGCCTGCAGGCTCCTCTCCACATCTTCCTCAAAGGCATTGGCGGTAAGGGCAATCACCGGCACCTTTTCGGCATCCTCCCTCCCAAGTGCCCTGATAGCGGCAGTAGCCTCAAGCCCGTCCATCACAGGCATTCTCATATCCATGAGAACTGCGTCGTAGTAATAAAGAGTCGATGCGGCAAAAAGATCCAGGGCTTTCTTTCCGTCCTCTGCCCTGTCTGCGATTATCTCTTTCTGCTCAAGTATCTTCATAAGTATCCTGGCATTTATGTCCATATCCTCGGCAATAAGGATTCTCTTTCCCTTAAAAGAAAACTCCTCTGCTGCATTTTTAGATTCTTCGCTGTTTCCTCTTATTGCCCTCTCTTCTTCCCTGTGCTCCGACATTTCGAATGTAAGTGTGATAAAGGTGGTGGTACCTTCTCCCTTCTGACTCTCAACCCTTATCTTGCCGTTCATGATATCAATAAGATTCTTGGTAATAGCCATCCCAAGGCCGGTGCTTCCGTATTTGTTAAGGTGAGTAACATTCTCCTGTGAAAAAGAATCAAATATCTTCGGAAGGAAATCCTTATCCATTCCGATTCCGTTGTCTTTTATAATGAAAAGAATTGTTGCCCTCTTGTCGAAAAGTGCCGTCCGCCTGATCGTGAAGCTGATCTTTCCGCCTTCATCTGTGTATTTGACGGAATTACTGAGGATGTTGATGAGTATCTCTCTGAGCCTTACATCATCGCCCATATAATACTCACCTATATCTCCCTCTCTGACGCATTTATAGGTGATGTTCTTGTCGCTGCAGTGACCCTCTATCATTGTATTGATGGTCTCTATGAGACCCAGGATCGAAAACTCCTCGTTTTTTATTATCATCTTCCCGGACTCGATGCGGGACATGTCCAGGATATCATTGATAAGTCCAAGGAGATGCTCGGTGCTGCTTCCGATATTCTCAAGATACTCCCTTACCTGATCCGGCACTCCTTCTTCCTCAAGGGCAAGTCTGTCAAAGCCTATGATGGCATTCATGGGAGTACGGATCTCATGGCTCATATTTGACAGGAACCTTGTCTTGGCCATGCTGGCCTCTTCCGCAAGCTTTAGGGCATCGATGAGAGCCTGTCTCTGTTCCAGAGTCTGCCTCGTCTCCAGATCCACGTCAGAAAAGCCCACACCAACAGCGTGAACTATATGATCATCCCTGTCCTCAGGCCTTCTTACTCCTGCCATGCGGAGCATTTCATAGGAGTCCTGGTTGTTTCTGTGAACAAGATACCTGTATGCGATAATGGCTTCGTGCTCCAAATTGTTCCTGACAGAATCAGCATTTACAAACTCAAGGAATCCCTTCTTGTACTCTTCTGTCACATATCGCTCGGCATATTCCCTGAAAGTCTGAGCATAATTAAACTCCTGGCCCTCTTTAAGTCCGTCGTCAATCTTGGCATGGGCACTGTAGCAGACACCTCTGTCGTTATCCAGGTCAACGTAGTACACGCTCCAATAATCAGAAGCCAGGGCACTTATCATCTTGGCCGCCTGGACATTTATCCTGTCCAGCTCTTCTCTTTTCTTTATTTTGACTGAATATGTGGCAATTATGGCAATTCCGATAAGGAAGCTTGCAATCAGCCCTCCTACAATTATCTTGATATTTCTGTTGAGCTGCCTGTCGTAGTACTTGGAGGAAAAGTCACAGGCAACAACTCCTACAACTTCATCTTGGGAATTATAGATGGGGGAATAAGCACTGTAGAATCTCCCCCAGGCATCCTCATAGGGAACATCATCCACATCAGAAATCCCCTTACTCGCATTTATCAGTGCATCTGTCACCGTAACTGTTTCTCCGTACTCAGCAGCATCCACCGGCGCAGGATCGATTGAAAAAGTAAATGTGCCGTCATCATGGATATCAATGCAGTAAATAAACTCAAGGTCAATATTGGACTGGAAATACGACAGAATATCGTAAATCCTCTGATACTCCGGTGTGCCAAAACTGCCTTTGGTGATCTTCTGATACTCATCTCCGTCGATCATATCTGCCGCAGTCTCAGTGATATCCATAAGTCTTGCATCGATATGATATTTCATCTGCTCATTGGACCTCTTTACAAGAATGATCCCAAGCACAAGTATTGCCAGCGTCAGAAACGAAGACATAATAAGAAGTGCACTTGTTGTTTCAGTAATCTTTCTCCTGTCAGTTTTTTTCGGCATATGATACCCTCTTTTGAAAGAAACATCTCGACTGCGCCTCATTTCTATTTTAATACATTTCTTTTTGCAATATCGTCTTTTTATAAAGATTTAAGTTACTGTTTACATCCTGCTCACCTGACCTCAAATCTGCCAAGACTCAGCCACCCGTCTGATGCCTCTGCTTTATTGGCGAAGTGAAAAAGGCACCCACCCTCAAGAGGGTTTTTAACTTTGATGCAGAGAGTGTAGGTGCCTGCGTCGAGTCCGTGCCTGTCTATTGCTGCCTCGAACACTACCGGTTTCTGATCAGCTCTAACTTCGGGAAGATCCCAGTCCATCTCCCAGTCTTTGATGATGTTATCGCCCTTTTTTATGCCTATCATCACAGGCCATGTGCGATGATCATAGTAAAAAGGGGCGACTCCGTTATTCTTTATCTCAACCTTAACGGAAAGAGGCAGATTCATGTCCACTGCATCGCTGTAAAAGGCCCTTGTAACCTGAAGGTCATATCCCATCCCTTTTGATGCCCTTATTGCATTTTCTCTGGCTGCTCCCCGGTACTCTTTTATCTCATCGCATAAGAGCCAGCTTACGTGGGTTTCGCCTACGCATTTATTCCAGTTCTGGACCTTCTCTCCAAATATTCCTGTCAGAGTATCTCTGAATACTTTTTTCTGAATGGGCGGATATACTTCTCCTCCTATACATCCTCTCTGCCAGGCATCCGCTACCCCCTGATCCTTAAGTTTCTGCATAAAGCTATAGTCCTGTCCGCCGGCATCCACCGAAAGAGTTTCATATGCAAAAGAGTCATCGTGAAATCCGGTGCCAAAGGATGCATTGTCTGTTCCCGGCTTAGGCTCCCTGACTAAAAGCTGTGTGATATCAAATGCATTATCAAAAGCTTCATATACTTCAGTATACACCTGTGTCGGAATACTCCAATTGGGCTTTCCGTCAGATGTATCCTCATCGAATGGCCAGTTGTGCCACTCTCCCCAGAATCCAAGCAGCCCTTCTGTAATGAAACCGATCCTGGGATCGCCGTCATATTCTGCGCCGAAAGCAGCAATAAAGTTCTGCATGGATTTTCTGAAGTCAGCATTGGAATAATCAGGGGACAGTCCTGATCCTCCAAGGTCATCCGGCTCGTTGTAGGGTCTCATCTCAAGGCCGTATTTATCTATCAGATACTGCGGAACACCCGATTTTTCTCCGGGGTAGTCGTAGTAAAACCTCAGAACTGCCTGATGACCTCTTTGGGCAATTGGCTCAAGGTACCTCTCAAGTGTTGTCCAGTCATAGACACCCTCTTTAGTCTCAACCTCATTTACCGCTATATAGAACCACTCCATTGTATGAGGAAATGACGTGGCTTCGGCAAAGGGGACAAGTCCCTTTAGAGGATTTGCCTCCGGAGTATCTGCGGGGGGAATATTATGTTCTTTGACATCAGACTTTAAATCAGCTTTGGTATTTATCTGCCCGCTTTCCTGTTCTTTGACAACAGATTCATCAGCTGATGTTTTAGCTCCTGTTCCGCAGCCTACAAGCGTTGTGAATGTCAGTACTACAGCTAGAAATACACCATATACTTTTGTCATACTATTTCTCCATTTTGACTTACCTATTCTTATCCGGCATTTAGTGCCATTATTCTGGAAACATGGCTTTTTGTTTAAAAAACACTGTATCTATAAAGTGAACTCCATGTCAAGGACACTTACAATTCATTTTGATGGTGATTTACGCCAATGCTGATTATTTTATTGAAACCTGATACAACTTTTTTGAGTTTTTCTTTATTCAGTTGTCAAGTTTTTTTGAGACAACTTTTTTTAGTGTTTTCTGAAAAAAGTTGTTGAAATTCCTCTGATTTACAGAAAGAACACCTGGATTTAGGCTTAACTAATGGTTGATGACTGTGATTATTCACAAAAAAGGCAGCCCCAATTTATGGATAATGCCAGTTATTCAAGACATTAGAAATTTCTTGTGCAATTTTGAGGCATCTCTTTTCAAGGATTTTTAATTTTGGATGAACGATTATTTTTGATTATATCTTTTTTAAAATAAATCAAAATATAGATGATTAGATAATTGGCGTAAATTACCTCCAAAATGAATCGTGCGCGTCCTTGACATGGTGTTCACTTTATTAAGTTATATGATCAGTGGATTTTTAACAGAAGCATGTTTCTTGAAACAAAGCGCTAAATTAACACATGTTACCCGGCCCCCTACCAACATTATTGCATAATGAGACGATTATTTCCCTTCCCTGAGCATTGCAACAATGCAGTAATGCAGACAGTATGCTTTCTGAATTATTGGCTTCTACAAAACGATGAGCAGCACACAATAAAAATCGTGTGCTGCTCATAAATGTATTATCAGATTTCCGCTGCTCTCTTCAGTGCGTCGTCGATATGAGGCTGGAAGTTCTCTCTTCCGACAAGCTCTACGAAGCCGTCCTTCTCCATGGTCTCCATAGGCTGTTCATTGACATGGGAGAATACAAGCTGAACTCCGTTCTCCTTGCACTTCTCGTAGAGCTGCTCAAAGGAGTGCATTGCCGTTGCATCAATTGCGGGAACTCCACGCATACGGATTACCAGAGCCCTTGTGAAATCCTTAAAGCCAATCTGTGCTATGAGGTCTGCATCGCCGAAGAACATGGGGCCGCTTATCTCATACACTCTCACGTGCTTGGGTATCTCTTTGAGCTCAGGACCATCCGGGTCATCATCCGGATCATAGTATTTCCAGCCGCGGATACCGGATTCCTCGCTCATCCTCTTCATGAACAGCAGGCATGCAAGGACCATTCCAATCTCAATTGCAACGACAAGATCAAATACAATAGTGAGTACAAAGGTGATAACCAGTACAAAAATATCGCTCTTTGGAGCAGTCTTACACAGATGTACAAAAGTCCTCCACTGGCACATATTGTAGGCAACCATAAAGAGGATTGCTGCAATCGTAGGCATTGGTATGAGAGCTGCATAGGGCATAAGAACCACAAGTACAAGCACAAGGCAAAGAGAGTGCACCATTCCTGCAACAGGAGTTCTACCGCCGTTCTTGATGTTGGCGGCTGTTCTTGCGATGGCTCCCGTAGCGGGGATTCCACCAAAAAGAGCCGATCCGATGTTACCTGCACCCTGAGCGATGAGCTCCATGTTGGACCTGTGGTGACTGTTTATCATACTGTCAGCAACAACACAGGATAAAAGTGATTCAATGGCGGCAAGGATTGCAATGGTAAAACCATCTCCTGCCACGGAACGTATCGTAGCAAAGTCAAAAGTCGGTACCCTGAGTGTAGGCAGTGCTCCCTTGATTTCATAGAGGTCACCTATTGTGTTGACGTTCAGACCTATTACTTTGACCATCAGTATTCCAACTAATACTGCCACAAGGGATCCCGGTATCTTCTTACTCACCTTAGGCCACACGATCTGTATGGCAAGGCAGATAACACCTACAAGAAGCGCTGAGAAATTGATTGTTCCTATATTGGAGACAATTGCACTCACCTTCTCCATGGTCTCTACGGTAACTGTTCCTGCAGGATACGTAAGTCCAAGGAAGTCCTTGATCTGTCCTACGAGAATTGTCACTGCAATACCTGCGGTAAAGCCTGTTGTAATTGTATATGGAATGAATTTGATAAGAGTTCCCAGTCTGAAAACTCCCATAAGTATAAGAAGAATTCCTGCGAAAATGGTAGCAAGAGCAAGTCCCTCCATACCCTTCGTGGCAACTATTCCCGCTACTATCGTAGCAAAAGCCGCTGTGGGTCCGGCAATCTGTACTCTGCTTCCTCCAAGAAACGAAATAATAAATCCTGCAACTATTGCAGTATAAAGACCCTCTTCAGGCCCAACTCCGGACGCAAGAGCAAGCGCTATCGAAAGTGGAAGCGCTATGATCGCAACGATTATTCCGGCGACAACATCCGATCCAAACTGCTTGACGCTGTAATTCTTAAGATTTGAAAACAGCATCGGTTTTAACTTATCTTTTGAATTCATCTATCCATCCTCCCATTTAAAAACCAAACGATATTATATTCCCACAAGGAAGGCTCGTCAATGTGAAACATGCACATAATTACACAAAAAAAGGCCACGGTTCGTGTGAACCGTGGCCGCATAAGGCAAATTGTTATCAGCCTGTGATTGTGCAGTACATGAAGTACTTGTATCCGAGAGGACTTGAGAAGAAGCCCTGAACGTTGCTGCTCTTCATGTAAAGATCTGTGTAGTAGTAGATAGGGCAGATGCAGCCTGTTGACATAAGAAGATCCTCTGCTCTGTGCATAAGCTCATAACGAGTATTAACATCTGTGCAGGTCTTGATGTCTGCGATAAGTACATCATATGTCTCAGACCATGTTCCGTTCTCAACCTTTGTATCGTAACCAAGATCTGTGATGTCAAGTGAGTAAGCCTGAACCTTAGCGTTGTCGCCCTTACCGAACTGAACATCGTTGTTACCTGACTGTGTTGTCCACATATCAAGGAATGAAATAGGATCGTTGTAGTCACCAAGCCAACCGTTACGAGCGATTGAGTAGTTACCTGCCTTACGTGTATCAAGGAATGTAGCCCACTCCTGGTTCTCAAGGTTCATTGTGATGCCGATACCAGCGAATGTAGCCTGAATAGCCTCACCGATTGCCTTGTGTCCCTCTGATGTGTTGTAGAGGTATGTAAGTGTAGGGAAGTCTGTAAACTGCTGTGTTGCCTCGTCGAATGTGTAGTACTTCTTGAGGGTATCGATAGCTGATGTCCAGTTAGCCTCGTAAGCACCCTCAGTTACATCGTAGTAACCTGTGAAGCTGCTGTCAGGGCCGGCGTTCTCATAGAACTGTGATCCGTCAGCATCTGTAAGTCCCATAGCTACGAATGAAGAAGCAGGAACCTGTCCGCCCTGTGCAATATCGTTAACGATGTAGTTTCTGTCGATAAGAAGTGCAAGTGCGTTACGGATCTCGTTCTCAGCTTTTGCCTTGTCAAGTCCTGTAAGTGTGTTACCTGCAGGAAGGATCTGCTCGTTGATGTTCCAGCATACATAGTATGTTCCAAGCTGACCTGCTGTTACGAACTCATCAGGATATTTCTCCTTGAGGGAAGCGATCTCGTTGGTGGGAACGTCATCGATGAACTGCCAGTCGCCGTTCTCAAAGTTAGCAAGCTGGTTGTTGGCATCATCTGAAAGGTAGAAATTGATCTGGTTCATTGTTATATCAGCGGCATCAACAAAGTTCTCATTCTTTGTAAGAGTGATAACTGAGTTGTGATCCCATGATGTCATGGTGTAAGCACCATTGTTTACATAAGTTGAAGGATCTGTAGCCCATGACTCGTTGGAAACAACATCCTCACGTACAGGCATGTATGTAGGGAATGCAAGAAGCTCATTCCAGTATGCAACTGTGTTGATAAGTGTTACCTCAAGTGTCTTGTCATCAACTGCTGTTACGTTGAGCTTCTCATCACCTGTAGCGCCGTCAGCCCAGATATCAGCATATCCGTCAACGACTTCGAACATGTAGCCGTAGTCAGCAGCAAGAGCCTGGCTGGCAGCACGGTTCCATGCAAATACGAAATCACCTGCTGTTACAGGCTGTCCGTCTGACCATGTAAGGCCATCCTTAAGAGTATAAGTGTAAGTAACTGTTCCGTCCTCGTTAACAACACCATCAACAAGTTCCTCTGCACAGTCGGGCTGAAGCTCAAGATTGCCGTTGGCATCAAGTCCCCACTTTGCAAGACCTGAGAAGAGGTGTGTGATAAGTGTAGCACCGTCAACTGCTGAGTTAAGAGCGGGATCGAGTGTAGCAGGCTCTGAAGCAAGACATACATTGATAACCTGCTCACCAACAGGCTCTGCTGCAGGTGCATCAGCTGTAGTTGTGTCAGCAGGTGCCTGGCTGTCTGTAGCAGTCTCTGCAGTCTCTGCTGTCTCTGCTGTCTGTCCGGCATCTGTTGCTGCTGGTGCTTCTGTACTACCGCATGCAGCAAGTGAAAGAACCATGCTTGTTGCAAGCACCAAAGAAACTAACTTCTTTTTCATAATTTTCCTCCTTATTATGAAGTTTTTTATATCAAAGATGTGATATACAACATTTAGTATATCACATTTTTGAGCAACACAAGTATTTTTGTATACAATCTTATGATATTTAAAATAATAATCAGTCGTTGATCTCTTCCGTCCTGTGGCAGGCTACAAAATGTCCCTTTGAAACTTCCTTGAATTCGGGCATGTGCTCTGCACACTCAGGCTTAGCATACTGACATCTTGTTCTGAACGGACATCCTGAAGGTGCATTGAGAGGGCTCGGTATATCTCCGGATAGAACAATCCTCTTATTGGCCCTTGCGACCTTGGGATCAGGCACAGGTACAGCTGAAAGAAGGGACTTGCTGTATGGGTGCAATGGATGATTGTATATCTCATCCGCATCAGCCAGCTCAACCATCTTGCCAAGGTACATAACAGCGATTCTGTTACTTATGTGCCTTACAACCAGAAGGTCATGGGCGATAAAGAGATATGTAAGCCCCAGCCTGTCCTGAAGCTCGTCAAACATGTTGATGACCTGAGCCTGGATTGATACGTCAAGAGCAGATACAGGCTCGTCGCAGACGATGAATTCAGGATTGACCGCAAGGCTTCTTGCGATTCCGATACGCTGTCTCTGTCCGCCTGAGAATTCATGGGCATATCTTGAAGCATGCTCAGAGTTAAGTCCGACATATCCCATAAGCTCAAGGATACGGTCTCTCCTCTCCTGCTTGCTCGTGTAGAGTTCATGCACGTCAAGAGGCTCAGCGATAATATCTGATACAGTCATCCTTGGGTTCAGTGAAGAATAGGGATCCTGAAAAACCATTGTGGCCTTCTTGCGGAATTCCTTGATGTCTTCCTTGGTCTTGATCAGTTTGCCGTCGTACCAGATTTCTCCGGCAGTTGGCTTGTAGAGGTTGAGGATCGTGCGGCCTACGGTTGTCTTGCCGCAGCCTGACTCTCCTACAAGACCAAGAGTCTCACCTTTTTTAATGGTAAAAGAGACATCGTCAACAGCCTTTAGCGGCTTGGTCTTGAAAAATCCGACATTGACATTGAAATATTCTTTTAGGTGTTTAATATCAACAAGGTTTGTCCTGGTAAGTGCTTCGCTCATTACTTCTCACCGCCTTCCATCAGCTTTTTGACATTCATCCAGCAGCCGGCAGCATGATCATCATTGATCTGCATGCGCTCTGCTCTCTCACGAAGGCAGATCTTCATGGCATTGTCACATCTTGGTGCAAAAGGACATCCCTTTGGCATGTTCAGAAGGTCGATAGGCGTACCGCTTATAGGCTCAAGCTTCTTGCCCTCTTTGCCCTCTGTAGGAATGGACCTCAAAAGTCCCTTAGTATACTCATGGCAGGGATTGTAGAAAATTTCATCAGCCGTGCCCTGTTCACAGATAGAACCGGCATACATAACTATGACTTCATCACACATCTGAGCCACAACTCCAAGGTCATGGGTGATCATGATGATGGCCATTCCAAGTTCCTGCTGAAGTGACTTCATAAGGTCAAGTATCTGTGCCTGAATGGTAACATCAAGCGCTGTCGTTGGCTCATCTGCGATAAGGATATCCGGTTCGCAGGCAAGAGCCATGGCGATCATAACCCTCTGTCTCATACCGCCTGAGAACTCATGAGGGTACTGGTTCATTCTCTTTTCAGGCTCATTTACATTAACGAGCTTTAACATCTCAATAGCTCGCTCCCTGGCCTGTTCCTTATTCCTGTCAGTGTGGAGAAGTATAGCCTCCATCAGCTGATGACCTATTGTATAGGTGGGATTAAGACTTGTCATGGGGTCCTGGAAAATGATTGACACCTTGTTGCCTCTGACGGTCTTCATCACCTTCTCACCGGCTCCCACAAGCTCCTGTCCGTCGAGCTTGATGGAACCTGAAACAATTCTTCCGGTTCCGGCAAGTATCTGCATTATTGAGTAAGCAGTAACAGACTTGCCGCTTCCCGACTCTCCAACGATACCCAGGACCTTACCTCTGTCCAGGTTAAATGATATTCCATTGACTGCCTTGACCTCACCGGCATCTGTAAAGAATGAGGTCCGCAGATCTCTTACTTCTAATAAATTCATCTCTGTATCTCCTTACTATTACTTTAGGTATCGAGCTTGGGATCAAATGCATCTCTAAGTCCGTCTCCAAACAGGTTGAGGGAAAGAACTATAAGTGAGATGACGATCGCAGGAATTATCAGTCTGTAAGGATATGATGTAATACCGTTCAGCGCATCTGAAGCAAGGGACCCCAGTGAAGGCATGGGTGCGTTTACACCAAGTCCAAGGAATGAGAGGTAACTCTCAGTGAAAATGGCACTGGGAATCTGAAGCGCTGTTGAGATAATGATAACTGAGAAGCAGTTGGGAATGAGATGCTTCAAAATGATCCATCTTCCCTTCGCACCGGCTGCTTCTGCAGCAAGTACGTACTCCTGCTCTCTTAAGGAGAGGATCTGTCCCCTTATAAG
This sequence comes from uncultured Butyrivibrio sp., assembly GCA_946546925.1. Lineage (GTDB taxonomy): Bacteria > Bacillota > Clostridia > Lachnospirales > Lachnospiraceae > Butyrivibrio. The sequence continues at coordinate 26,570 of CAMNOS010000008.1, read as the reverse complement.
TCTTGCCATTGATACCCAGTACAGCACACCAAAGACTATGAAAAGACTTATGATATTGGAACCTATCTTGGCAAGGACAGTTCCGTCCAGAGCTCCTTCCATGACAACCTTCAGGACTGACGAAAGAAGAATTACCATGAGCATATCCGGAAGCGAATATATGATATCAACTATACGCATTATCACAAGGTCAACGGCTCCTCCGGCATATCCTGCGATCGATCCGATTGTCATACCGATTGCAAGAACAATGAGGCTGGCAAAAAAGCCGACTGCAAGTGAAATACGTGTTCCGTAAACCACACGGATGAAGTAATCTCTTCCCTGGGAATCCGTTCCGAAGATATGAGGAACAACTGACTCTCCGTTGGCCATTCTTGTTATCTCTGACTTGCCGTATTCAAAGGGCCTAAGGTCCTTGAAGCTGTTATCTACGGGCTTACCGGGAGTCATACCCAGCATCTGGTCGTAGGAATATGGCCAGAACATCGGAACAAAGATCGCTGCAAGAGCGATGATGATTATTATAAAGAAGCAGACAGTCGCAACTTTGTTCTTAAGAAGTCTCTTGACTGAGTCCTTAAAGAAAGTTGATGAAGGACGCATCTGCACCATATATTCTTTTTCCGCATCGGTAGCAGGAATGAAATCATCCATGTTGACCTGTGCGCTTAACTTACTGATATCCATTTTCGTTCTCCTAATATATGTAAATAATGATTAACAGACTGTGGTAATTATTCCAGTGTGATCCTTGGGTCAACAACCTTATACATAATGTCGCCTATAAGGTTCATGATAACGATCAGGGCTGCAAGTACGATTGTTGTGCCCATAACAAGGGGATAATCACGACCGGTGATGCTGTTTACAAAGCTTCTTCCGATGCCGGGAACCGCAAAGATCTGCTCTACAACAAGAGATCCTGTTACGATACCTGCAAGCATGGGACCGAAATACGTGATAACCGGAATAAGTGAATTCTTAAGCGCATGTCCGAAGATGATCTTAACTCCCGAAACTCCCTTGGCCTTGGCTGTTCTGATGTAGTCCTGTCCGAGGACCTCAAGCATTGAAGATCTTGTGAGCCTTGTTATATAAGCCATCGGATACAGTGAAAGCGTTATTACAGGAAGTACCAGTCCGTTCTTGGATGCACCGTTAGCAGGGAACCACTTAAGGTTGATCGCAAATGCTATGAGAAGAAGAGAACCCATGATAAATGAAGGCATTGACACAAACGCTGTTGTGATGATCATTATTATCCTGTCGATGAGTTTGTTCCTGCGAAGTGCAGCAACGGAACCAAGGATAACGCCGGATATAAGCGCAATGACCGCAGCGATGATACCGAGCTTGGCTGACGTCTTCATTCCATCAAAGATAATATCATTGACACTTCTGCCCTTCTGTTTAAGCGAGGGACCAAAATCAAATTTAGTTACGATATCTCCGAGATATGTCAGATACTGCACTCCAAGAGGCTTGTCCAGACCGTATTTAGCCTCCATAGCAGCCATAACAGATTCGCTCACAGCCTTCTCACCGGTGAAAGGACCGCCGGGAACTGCGTGCATTACAAAGAAAGTTACCGTGATAACCACCCAGATCGTGACAATTGCCAGAAAGACTCTCTTGACAATGTACATCAATGTCTTAGTATTCATAGCTTCTCCACCCATTTCTTAATGATAAAACTGACTGCATATATCATCCCCGCAAAGCGTTACCACTTTGCCGCATTAAAACAATAGATTATGACATAAAAAATGCAATCACATACTACTTGCCCGTACGTCATTGCACTTAACGTTTTATATCCATATGCAAGTCTCGTTAAGTTTAAAATTTATATTACTTTATGTCAAGTATTCAAGGTTAAAATCGCTACAATTGATTAATATACATCAAGAATTTGTCAGCAAAAGACACTTGTCTTTCATAGACGGACATAAATTGAATTAATGTTTTTATGTATACAATTCAGTCTATTTGGTTGGAAACAATTAAAAAGACCCCACGCACGAATGATATGCGCAGGATCTCTTTATCCTTTCAGCATAAGCTTTACAAAACCTTCTCAGCTTTTGCTGCTCTTAGTTCTCTTCTATCTATTCCAATCATAGCAAGAAAAAATCGCGTTAATATTATCTATTTATATGATATACGATTCCCGTCCGAAAATCTACACCAAAAACACATTAATTCGGTCAAAATGAAACAGAATTACAGGCTTTATGCGCCTTCCGGGAAAGTAAATCTCCAATCTGTTTTTTAGTTTATGAAGTTTGTTTTTATTTTATAATAGATTATATTTCTTTTAGAGTTCTGACATAAATTGTCCAAATTTACCCTTTATAGTAATATTCATCAGAAGGACACAACTTCTGAACCCCCAACAATACTTTTTTTCATACACGGGTTGTCCGGTTCCCCACCAGACAACCCCTCCTCCCAAAAAAGCACCACCTGCAAGTACACAGGTGGTTTTCTTATGTTCATGACTTCTATATTCTAAGCTCTCCCTCATGGGTAAGAAGTGAAATGTTCTCTACCTTTTCAATCGAATTCAGAGCTTCCATAAGCTCTTTTTCCGATCTGGTGGAAACCTCAATGATCATATCGAGCCCGGTCTTTTTAAGATTCCTTGACTTTACCTTATAGGATCTGCTGTTCTCTGATACCCGCTTAAGTATCTCCTCCTCAGCTCCCGTATCGGAAGAATTGACAATAAGGACGTAGGGCTTTTTGCTTATGGGAACAAGTTCGAGGATGAAGATACCCGCTGTAACCACAAGAGCCACGATCACTGCAAGCTCAAAGAGCCCGGCGCCGCAGATTATCCCCTCTCCGATGGACCAGAACAGAAACAGAAGATCCATGGTGTCCTTGATGGCCGTTCTGAACCTGACTATGGACAGAGCACCGACCATACCCAGAGAAATGACTATGCTCGACTGCATTGCAACGATTATCCCTGCAGTTACCACGGATATCATCGCCATGGCCACGTGAAAGCTCCTGTTATAAAGAGCCGACCTGTTGACAAGTCTGTATATAAAAAAGATATAGACGCCTATCAGAAAGGCGATCGCAAGAATTGATACCATCTGCGCCAGAGGTATGTCATTGGCTGTAAACCCCTCCATCACTGATTTTTTGATCACATCCTGAAAACTCATAAGCACTCTCCGTTCTGTTCTCTCCATTTTGCGGCCATGGTGTATTTGGAAAAAGCCGTTCTGCTAAGAGACCCTGTATCAATTATTTTCCTTATATGATCCGGAAGGAATTCATCATACTTGACTTCCAGAATATGGGCTCCCTTCTCCATGACAGGAGTCCCATGAATATCCCTTTCAAAAAAGCGCTCAACATCATCCGATGCACTGATATTGCGGTCAAAGGTTATCCTTACATTGCCGGCTCTCTCAACGAAGGCTTCCCTCTTGTATTCCACGATGTTCACCGGATACATAAGCCTTGTGTTCATATATGTATAGAGCTTTTTGCAAAGAAAACCATCCTCAGAAAGAAGGCACTTTGAAGCAGCAGCGCTCCCCGCCGTCCCGGCATTTTTGATAAGTTCAAGCACGCAGTTCTTTCCGATTACTGCAGAATCTTTGTGGGTAAAACCGCTCTTTTTACTCTTTTCCTCAAGTCTTATGAAGGAGTCATCAAGGTCGTATGACCTTATCCTGAATTTGCTGCGCTCATCTACACCTGACTCGTTCTCAAAAAGAGCGCTTCCCAACATATCATCGAAGTAGATGCTCCTTATGAGGTATCCGCCCCCTTCTCCGTGGGAGTCTTTCTCCATTACCTGCTCAAGGCGCATCCTCAGATATGCTATTTGATCTTCGTAGATAATATATTTATCTTCAACTCTGTAATACATCAGTCAGACCATTCTCCTTGAAGAAAGGCTAGCCTCTCCTCAATAAAGCTTTTCAGGTTATTATACTGCGCGCTGTCATTGGTAGTATAGCCTTTTTCACGGTACATGTCGCTCCAGCGTATGCTGTCCATTGCAGCCGACGCCGAAAGCTCTTTTTCATACTTATCCAGCCCCGTATCAAGAACCTCTTCAAAAAAAGGAAGGACATCTGTCGTAAAAGAATCCCTCACGATCCTGTCAAAGTCATCGTCCCCGATGAGGCGCCTGAAGACTATGCTTGAGTGCTCGGACAGATATAGCTTTGTTATCCCGGTGGCATCCTCAGATGCATACTCCATCCAGTCCAGATAATTGCCCAGGCTCATGTCAAAATCCCATCCGGGTCCGGCATAGATATGCCCGTCAACTGCGTCTTTGTCCTTGTAATAGTAGGCACTGCTCACACCGCCGTCATAATTTTTCAGGACCTCTTCCACAAGATATCTTCTGACAAAAGACTCCGTGTCGATATATTCGGCAAAGTTACCCCCGCCAAATATCTCATCCTCAGCTTTCTGGAAAAAATCTGATATATAGTTTATCTCAGATACGGTACAGTACCGTGGAGATAAGACAATATAGTGTTCTCCCCTTGCTGTGACAAAGCCATTATTGAAACTGCCGTATTCCAGGTCATACCTGTCGCCGAATTCCCTCTCAACAAGGTATCCGCCGGTAATATCATCCACAGACTCAGGCAGATTCCACCCGCGCAGAGTCGGAGTTTCATAGACGCTTATCGCATCTCTGTTGAGTCTTTTTATGACCTTGTCCTGGACCTCATCCATGTCGGTGATGTCGATCCTGTCAGCACCAATCTCTATGCTCGGGCAAAGATAGTAGTTACCCATGTAATCCCCGTTGACATATAGATCAGTAAATCTGCCGACAGATGCGTATGGAATTCCGACTGCCATTTCCAGTCGCCTTGCCAGGTCATTCCTTATAAGTGTAGGATCCGAAGCATTGGCGAGAAGGCAAAAGTCCTCTCCCTCACCAAGTCCCAGTATCGATGCACTCCTGTTGAGCTTTATCTTGAAGGGCTTTTTGTCCCAGTTGTTCCAGGAGTAGTTACCTCTTCCCTTCATGTATTCAAGACCGACAGAGATGTGCTTAAAACCATCCGGTCCGATCACAGTCATCTTACCGGCTTCCTTGTATTCCTTGTCGGCAAGTATGCCGTCAATTGAGCCTGAATTGGTAGAAATGAATATCGCAGGAAGGCTGTCGGACTTTAATACCTTAATATCGTGTTTCAAAGCCTCATAGGAGTAATGAAGATCCTCCTCCTTGGCAAAAGCCGGCAGAAAGAGATAATAGTCCCCATCTGACGAAAAGACATTTATCTTCATTCCGTCGCAGGTAGCGTACATAAAATAAGTTTCATCCAAGCCCGTTCTGTCAATGCTCTTAGCCGTCAAAAAAGCTACCGAAAGCACGCAGAAAAAAATAACTGCAAGCTTGATAAGAAGGTGGTGATTCTTTTTCATAACAAAATCCCATTCTTGCCGGAAAGCGCAATATAAACAAGAATCAAAAGGCCAAGGAGCGACAGTACAACCCCGACCCATATTCCCACAGGCATAAAGGTCATATCGATCGTGTGAGAAGATGCGCTGTTTGCAATCGGAATATAAGTAAGGGAGTCATATATGGCAACGGGCTCAGTGGCCCTGCCATCCACCATGACCGTCCATCCCTCTTCAAAAGGCACGGTCAGGAACACTCCGTCGCAGTCACCGGTCTTAATAAGAATGTTCGAAGATGACTTTTTGGTCACATTGCAAAAGCGGCTTTCAAGCTCTTTATAAGCTCTCTCAAGTTCATCCACGTTCTCGGTTACAAATCTTGCCTTTCCGAAATTATCGTCCCTGTTTTCGCCCTGCAGACGGACCCTGAGCTTGTCTCCCCTGTTCCTGTATCCAAGCTTCAAAACCTTGGTACAGGAGGCATTGCCGTAGGATGTCAGGAATTCATCGTCTACAAATAGGGACAGATTCAGAGCTTCTCCGATAAGACCGTCGATGTACATGTACATCTCGCCGTCCCTTTCAGATGTAACCTCAAAATCGTAGAAATACTTTTCGTTCTCACTCATTAGCTCTGACTTAGTCACAGCGGCATCGTCAAATATATGAACCTGCCTTCCGAGGAGTCTTGCATATATCTCCTCCTGCAGTGCAAAAGCATCCAGCGCCGGGACATGGGACAGATTGCTGTCGGCTTTATTGTCAGCAGGATCCGATATTCCCGCAAGGTCAAATCCGCTGGTCTGTACCGCAACAGACATCGGATATGGATTCTCATATACATCCACAGCAGAGTCAAAAATCTGCTCGTAATTGTATTGGGTCAGAGCCCCGTCATCTGAGATATGGTACTTCAGGCCAAGGATGCTGTCCGCGGTCTCAGTGTTGTCACTGCCGTAGCTCGTATATAGATTGTCATCGTTAAATCCCAGCCTCTGCAGAAAATACCTGACATAGATCATTCCCGCAGAGCTGTAGTGGGTTATTCCGTTATAGTTGTAGGCAAGGGCATCATTCTGCTGTCTGGGCTTTAGGTTCTCCATTCTGTAAAAAGACTTGTCTTTCTTTTTGACAAAATTGACAGCTTCAAGGTTATTCGACACCGTAAGTGAGTATTCGCCGGCCTTTTCGCTGAGCATCGCCTGATAATGGTAGGTGTAAACAGCATTGGCTGTAAGGTCCGCTGCATTGGATAAAAAGACAAGGCAAAAGATAAACGGGATCAGTTTCTTCTTTCTCCTCGTACTTGCGAGGAAAATTATAAAAACACCTGCGTAGAAAATGACAAACGCATATCCTGCAAGTATCGTATAGTCAGAGACATGGTCGTATCTGCCAAGTCTTATCAGGTAGAGTGTCACTGCCATCAAGGCAAAAGATATTCCCATATTGACCGGAGTTATCCCGCTCTCAAGGTCTGAGAGCGCCCTGACACCACAGAGTATCATCACGAACACGAACAGATATGCCTGTCTGTAAGGATGACCTGACGGTTCCATTCCTGCGTGCCAGATAATGTTCAGGATATCCAGACAGAAGGATGCAAGCATGATGACAATTATGGCCAGCATCCCTATCCTCTCCCGAAGCGGAATCCTTCTGCTCATAAAATACATCAGCAGTAGAAATACCATCAGCATTCCGCAATAAATCTGCGGATATCCAAACCTCGCTTCGATGTAGTCATAGGCAAAGGTCGGAAGCTTGGAAAAGACGTCAACAGGTGTCAGGTTCTTGCCTGTAAGCTCAAGTCCCAGTTTGGTTATATCCTTGGGGCTGTTCATAAGCTCAATGCCTGTCGGAAGAAGAAGAACCGCTGACATGGCACCGGATACCACTCCGCAGCAGGCGACTCGCAGTATCAGCCTCACGGGCTTTTCGTATTCTGAGACAAAAAGCCTCATTATGGTCCAGAGTACTGTAAACAGGATTACCTGATAGGTTATGTAGTAATTGAGTACCAGCATCCCCCAGAGAACGACAATAAAGGGAACCTTGCGGTCCTGCGCAAGAAGAAGTTCAAGACAAAGTATATAGACCGGAAGCAGAATCACTACATCCATCCACATCATATTCATGCTGTGTGCGAACAAAAAGCCCGAAAAAGCCCAGGAGACAGCCCCCAGATACACTGAGACAGATTTCGCATCAAAAGGAATTATCCTGTCAGATCTGCCTATGTAGCGCTGAAGAAAAGAATCCATCAGAAAGGCTGCCAGAATGAGCTTGAGCCCTATGACAATGCTTATCCCGGTACAGATATGTCTGCTGTCAAAAAGTGATAAAAGCGCCAGAAACGGGCTTGTAAGATAGTAGGCAAAAAAGCCTATAGTGCCTGAGCCAAGAGTTGTTGAAAAAGAGTAGCGCACATTGTTCTCTCCTGAGAGAACCGTCTTATAATAGGCATAATAGTCCACATACTGCCTCTTTAAGTCAAACATAAGAAATGTTCCGTCGCCGAAAGGAGTAATGCCCTCTATGACAAGCACAGCAATAAATATGAGGGCTACAATGGCAGCCGAAACAACTCCGTGGAGCATATTAACTTTTCCGTTTGTCTTAGTATGTGCGCACATATAGAATATTGTATCATGAAGTCGATTTTTTTCTTTATAAATTTTATAATTTTTTTAGTTTATTTTTAGATATATATGTTGTAATATTAACTGGTACACAAGTTACACGACTATCCAATTCAAGTAACGTTTACAAAAAGGCCTAAGAAAGATCATTCTTTCTTAGGCCAACGTTATTTATGGGTTCTTATTTCTACAGGTCAATTGAGTTTAAGAACAATTCCGTCAGAGTTTCCCGCTATGATGTTCTGGTTCTCTCTTCCTGCCAGGTCTTTTCCTACAAAGTACTGATACTCGTGAAGGATATGATCCTTCTGCATTCCTGATATTGCCTGTTTCATATCTCTTGATGCAAGTCCTATGTCTCCGAAGAGGTCAATTGATGAACTGTCATACTGTCCAAAGGATATTGCCACATTCTCGATTGAAGCGTTCTCTCTTGCAGGTACCTCTACAGAGAGATCAAAATCCTGTTTCTTATCCTCCCGTGCCGGCGCGTTTTCCTGTCTTACCTTGTCTTCCACCGGAGGGATGATCTGTGAGTTGTCCTTGACAGAGGGAATATTATATGCGTTAAATCCGGGCATGTAGCCGTTCACATTCATAGCCATATCCTATTCCTCCTTTCAAATATAATACATATTTATTCACAGAATATATCGGTCTAAACAGGCCTGTCTTTATACCATTATAATGAAAAATTCCTAAAAATCCAATAAACTCGGTATTTTGTAGATATAATATACGAAATTTACACAATTCCGGCAGCCTTCAGAAGACTCTTCGTGTAATGAGCCTGCGGAGACCTGTACAGCTGCCTGGTCTCTCCATACTCAACCACTCTTCCGTCCTTCATGATGAGTACATGGTCGCTTATCTTGTATACAACCCTGAGATCATGAGATATGAAAATAATTGATATCCCGTGCTTCTTGTGGAGGTTCTCTAAAAGTTCAAGGATCTGAGCCTGAATCGTCACATCCAGGGCGGATACCGGTTCGTCAGCGATAAGAAGCTTTGGGGATTTCATGAGAGCCATGCCTATGCAGACCCTCTGCCTCTGTCCTCCCGAAAGCTGCGAGGGATATCTGTCCAAAAGAGCGACAGGCAGTTCTACTTCTTCCAGTATCTCATATACGCGCTTGTCCATCTCGAGAGGCGACCACTTCCTCGTTCTGTCGACCCTTAAAGGTTCTTCCAGAAGCCAGCGCACTTTTTTCGAAGGGTTCAGGGAACTGTATGGATCCTGAAAGACCATCTGCGGATCAGCATATTTCTGCCAGATTTCTCCGGTATAATCCCTGTTTATCCCAACGATTGCCCTTGCAAGAGTCGATTTACCGCTTCCGGACTCGCCTGCGATCGCAAGCACCTCCCCTTCCTCCACCGCGACGTTCACATCAAAGAGGGCCTGTATTTTCTTATTGTTTGAAAAGAGTTTTCTCTTCCTGTTCTTATAAAAGACGTTGAGATCAGTTACTCTTAAAACCTCGTTATCACTCATGTTCATTCCTCATTGCGCGAAAGGTCGATCTTGGGTATTGCCGCGATAAGCTTCTTGGTATACGGGTTTCTCGGTCTCTTAAAGACTTCCGAAGTCCTGCCCGATTCCACAATATTGCCCTGCTGCATGACAATTACTCTCTGGCACAGCTGGTTTACAAGGCTCAGGTCGTGGGATATGAAAATGATGGAAGTTCCCCTCTCCCTGTTCAGTTTTTTGAGAAGCTCCACTATCTGCGCCTGAACAGTAACATCAAGTGCGGTTGTAGGCTCATCTGCGATAAGAATCTTGGGATTGCCTATCATCGCCGCTGCGATCATGACTCTCTGCCTCATTCCACCAGACAGTTCGTGGGGGTACATATAGTACACGTCCACGGCGTTTTCGAGTCCGACCGACAAAAGGGCTGCTATCGCCATCTCTTTTCTTGCCTTCCTGTCAATCTCCGGATGGTGGATGTAAAGAGGCTCTTCCACCTGCCAGCCGATTCTTTTGACCGGATTAAGGCTCGTCATCGGTTCCTGAAAGATAATGGATATCTCATCTCCCTGATAGGACCTTAAAGTCTTCCTGTCACAGGTAAGAAGGTCCTGTCCGTCAAACATGATCCTTCCGCTCTTTGTAAGGCTCTTTCTGTTAAGGAGTCCCGCTATGGCAAGTGCACTCATGCTCTTGCCGGAGCCTGACTCACCCACTATACCGACAATCTCGCCCTTTCCAAGCATGAGGTCAAAATCCTCAACTGCGACCTCAGGCTGGTCATGGTCGTGAAACTCAATATGAAGATCGGTTACATCCAGAATTATTTCCATCTGCTGATCCCCTCTCCGAGAAATGCAAAGCCGAGTACCATGAGAACTATCACTATGCCCGGACAGAGCACATAGCTGGGCGTTGTGAACATGTACTGCTGCGCATCCGACAGCATCCTTCCAAGGCTTGCATATGGCGGCTGCGATCCCACCCCAAGGTAAGACAGGCCTGCCTCTGCAAGCACCGCGTTGTTAAAACCGATAAGTATCGCCGATGCCAGCACGCCCTTAATATTTGGAAGTATATGCACAAATATCATTCTAAGGTCAGATACACCCTGAAGCCTTGCATTCTCGACATAGTCCATGTTTCTGCACCTTAGAACTTCTCCCCTCACAATCCTGGCAAAACTGGGCACAAAGGCTATTCCGAGTGATACGAGCAGCTGCACCCAGCCGGTTCCGAAGATACTGATGATGACAAGTGCAAGAAGAATACTCGGGAAAGCGAACATAGCGTCTATTATCCTCATCATCACCTCATCGAGCATGCCTCCGAAATAACCAGTCACGGCGCCGATTATGGTCCCTGCAAACGCACCTATGGCCACCGTTCCCATTGCAATAAAGAGAGTTATCCTGCTTCCGTACATAACGCGGCTTAGCACGTCCCTGCCCATATTGTCTGTCCCCATTGGATGGCGAAGTGATATCCCGGAAAGCTTCTCTTTGGCATTCATTGCCGTAGGCTCATAGGGTGTCCAGAAGAGTCCCACAATGATCAACAGAAGAACCATGCCGGTAATAACCAGTCCCGCCGCCAGGTACGGATTGTCTCTCATATTCTTTTTGAGTTTTTTTCCAACTTTACTCATCCTCAAATCCTATCCTCGGATCAATAATTCTGTATATTACATCAACAAGGAAATTCACGACGATGACTATGGTCGCTATTCCCATGATGATAGCTTCAACCACCGGGTAATCTCTGTTGCTGATACTTGTCAGCAGTATCCTGCTTATGCCGGGGATGCTGAATACCTGCTCTATCACGATACTTCCGGCCACCATATCAGCCAGTGTCATTCCCAGAAAGGTAATTACCGGGATGAGGGCATTTTTCAGAATGTGCCTGTACAGCACTCCGTTGGTGTTATTGCCTCTGCTGTAGGCTGTCCTGGAGTAATCCTTGGCAGCCTCATCGATAAGGCTTCCCCTCAGCATCCTGACTGTCATCGCTATCTTGGGCAGCGCTATTGCAACAGACGGAAAAAAGAGATATCTGACAAACCTGCCCACATCCGCGGTGTAGTTCACAAAACCGCCCGGTGTAAAGAGCCTTAAGATCATTCCGAAAATAAAGGTTATAAGAATACCTGAAAAAAAAGGAGGCACCGCCATTATAATCTGGTTAATAACAATAATGCCTCTGTCAAGCCAGCTCCCTTCATGCTTGGCCGTAAATATCCCAAGCGGGATGGATATAAGTATCGTCATGAGAAAGGCCATAGCTGCCATTGTCAGGGTTATTGGAATCTTGCTGACTATCATCCCCGCAACCGGAGTTTTGTAGTTGTATGACACCCCAAAATCTCCCCTTATAAAGCCCAGAAACCACCGTAGGTACCTTACCGGCAGAGGGTCTGTGAGTCCCATCTGCTGTCTCGTCTGTGCAAGCAGCTCAGGGGATGCTTCCGTTCCCAGAAGCCTCAGTGCCGGATCTCCCGGAATAATACTAAAAGCGAGGAACACGCAGATAGAAACAACCAGTAAAGTAGCTATCATCATTCCAAGCTTTTTAATGATGTATTTCATCTGTATATACCTCGCTTTTTGAGCCTGAGTATCGAAAAGATCATTCCGATTACTCAGGGCAGTTCTTAAATTGTCTTATCCGCTAAAAAATGTAGTTTTACTGCTCAACAGGCCTTATCCTGGCAATATCCTGGACATATATCGGATAGAATACATATCCCGTGAACTTCCTGTTAAGGGCCACAAACTCCGGAAGGTCCTGAATATATACACTTGCAGCTTCCTTAGAGAGGATCCTCTCGCACTCCTTATAGTACTCTGTCTTCTCTTTGTCATCAGCTGTAGCCACAGCCTTGCTGTAAGTCTCATCGTATTCCCTGCTGTTAAAGTGTACCAGGTTCTTGGGTGAATCGGATACATATCTTGCAAGAAGTGAAGATGCAGACAGAGTCGAAGCATCAATGCCTACCACGGTAGCCTGATAATTCTTGTCAGTATATACATCAGAGAGCCATGTATTCCACTCAACCTCCTGAATGTTGGCTGTTACACCTATGGCCTTAAGCTGTTCGGATACTACCTGGGCCGTGTCCACATGCTGGGTGTAATTGGATGGTACCGTTATAGTGAACTCAAAACCGTTCTGATAGCCTGCCTGAGCAAGGAGCTCTTTTGCCTTATCTGTATCAGTGTTATAGGTGTCATTGAGCTCAGGAAGGAAGTACTTGGAGTAGGAAGGGAACATTGCGCTTCCTATCTCAGCTCCCGCTCCGTCGGAAACAAAATCCATTATCTCCTGAGGGTTGATGGCATAGCACAAAGCCTGCCTTACTCTCACATCGTCAAAAGGCTTCTCTGCATTGTTGATGTACAATGCCTGAACAAGGTTCATTGTACCTTCATAGATCATGAACTCATCCTTAAGCTGCTCGGCCTGAGTGCTTGTTATGCGGGGGAACATATCAATGGAACCGCCCTTTAAGTCCATAACAATCGCATCTGGATTGGATGTGATCTTGAAGGTAACATCCTTGATAAATGCCTTCTCTCCCCAATAATCATCAAATCTTGTCATGACCACGCTCTCCTGCGGTGACCATGAAACAAACTTGTAGGGGCCGGTGCCTATGGGAGTCGAGTCAGGTGTCTGGTTGGACTTAGGAATGATCGCAACGGTTAGCTGAGTGAGGAAATCAGAATCTCCCTCGGTAAGTACAACGTCCACATGGCTGTCATCGACTATACTTACGCTCTCAATGTTGGAAAAAGACTTGATCAGAGGTTCACTGCCGTCAAGACCGCAGTTACGCTCCAAAGAATACTTGATATCCTCTGCCGTAACAGCGCTTCCATCATGGAACCTGATTCCATCTCTCAAGGTAAATGAATATACCTTACTGTCATCTGAAATCGTGTAGTCACTAGCTACAGCAGGATTAAGATTACCGTTCTCGTCCGGCTTGACCAGACCTTCAAAAACATTAAACAGTACCTCTTTGGTTCCGGCCCCTGTTATGTTGTGGGGGTCAAGACCCGATATGTCCTGAGGTATACCTATCGTAATCTTAGAAGAGTCATCACCTGCTGTCTTGTCGCTTGAGCATCCGCTCAATGCAATAGTCAGTGTCGCTAACACTATTGTCAGAAGTTTTGACACTGCCTTTCTGTTAAAACTTCTTCCTGTCATGTTAAATCCTCCTCAATATTTAGTTACAGCCGCTTTTCAGCTGATACAAAGTACAATATACGTTTTTGATAATAAAATGTCAAGGAACACAAAACCCGGGAATGGCAGCCATCCCGGGTTCATATCCTTATCCCTGCTCCTTTAAAAGAGGCGTGTTCTTGTCAGTTGTATCTGTTATAGTCCCATCCGCTTCCTTCTTGAGCACCGACTTGAGCTCGTCCATGAAAGTATTAACATCCTTGAACTCTCTGTATACGGATGCAAATCTCACATATGCAACAGGATCAAGGTTCTTCATCTTGTCCATAACGATCTCACCAATGGCTCTGCTGGGGATCTCCTTCTGCTCAAGATTAAAGACTTCCGTCTCGACGGCGTCAACAATCTTGGAGATCTGTTCGGCACTTACAGGTCTCTTGTGGCATGCCCTGAGAACTCCGGCCTCAATCTTGGCACGGTCATAGGGTTCTCTAACATCGCCCTTCTTGATAACAATAAGCGGAATGGTCTCGACCTTCTCATAAGTTGTAAATCTCTTGCCACAGGAATCACAGACTCTCCTTCTCCTTATGGAAGTATTATCATCTGCCGGCCTTGAATCAATAACTCTAGTGTCATCTTTCCCGCAAAAAGGGCATTTCATGGCTAATCCTCCAGTTTTTTGTATTGATCTGTCCACTACTGTATATTGTGTAAACAAAAAATACGCTACACAAATTATTGTATCATGGTTTTTCGGCTTTTTCTATACATTATTTAATTTAGAACACAAAATAAGCCCCCCGCTGATGCGGAGGGCAGTAAAATTATATAATTACTTTCTCTGAAGGAAATCAGGTATCTTGAGAGACTTGGGTTCAACCGTACTCTTGATCTCTGAAGGTCTGTTCAGTGAAAGAGGTCTCGATGCAGTAGCAGCAGAAATCTGCTCACTTGCTGAAGGAGTACCGATGGTTGAAATAGTCGGCTGAGTAGCTGTAACAGGTGTTACAACTGACTGCTGAACTGTAGTCTGCTGAGCAGCCATCTGGTTCTGCTGGCTCTGACGAACAGCTGCCTCTGCCTGAGCTCTTGCTGCCTGAGCGGCCTGTGCCTGAACCTGAGCAACTGCTGCGTTGTTGTTGATCTTGTCTTCTATACCTGTAGCAATTACAGTAACGGTACATGTATCAGTCTTGCTCTCGTCATACATAGCACCAAAAATAACATTGACATCATCTCCTGCCAACTGACGCACATACTCGGAAGCCTCAGATGCATCAGTAAGTGTGATATCACCGGAAATATTGATGATGACATCTGTAGCGCCGTTGACCTGTGTCTCAAGAAGCGGGCTGTCTACAGCCATCTTAACTGCGTCTGTAGCCTTGTCATCGCCCTTGCCGCTACCGATACCGATATGAGCAATGCCTTTCTCCTTCATGACAGTTGATACATCGGCAAAGTCAAGATTGATAATTGCGGGAACATTGATAAGATCAGTGATTCCCTGTACTGCCTGCTGAAGGACCTCATCGGCCTTCTTAAGGGCATCAGGCATCGTTGTACGCCTGTCAACAATCTCAAGAAGCTTCTCGTTGGGGATAACGATAAGCGTATCTACATGCTGCTTGATATTCTCTATTCCCATAAGGGCGTTCTGCATACGGACGCGGGCCTCAAATCTGAAAGGCTTGGTAACCACGCCAACGGTGAGGATTCCCATCTCCTTGGCAAGCTTGGCAACCACGGGAGCTGCACCGGTACCGGTTCCGCCACCCATTCCGCAGGTAACGAAAACCATATCGGCACCCTTGAGGGCTGCCGAAATCTCCTCTGCACTCTCTTCTGCCGCTTTCTGTCCAACCTCAGGCTTAGCTCCTGCTCCAAGTCCCTTAGTAAGCTTCTCACCGATCTGAAGAAGCTTGGGCGCCTTGCAGAGCTGAAGTGCCTGCTTATCAGTATTAATACCGATGAACTCCACACCGGTAATATTCTCATCAACCATTCTATTTACAGCATTGTTGCCTGCACCGCCTACCCCAACGACGATGATCTTGCAGGCATTCTCTGCCTCGTTAGACTTAATCTCCAGCAAAACAACTCCTCCTTCTATATACCTCATAGACTCCTAATAGCTATGATATAATTTTTTCCGTTAATTATCAACCTGTTTTTATTAATAAAATGTTCACAATTTTCACTTCAATTTACTGATTTTTTTCTTCAAATGTGACGTTTTTGGTGTCTTCGTCAAAATCTTTCATCTCAAGTATACCGCTTTTGCCTTCAAGTTTTGGCAGAATATACTGAAGCTGAATTATCTTCTCATCAATGTAGGCTTCTGTTCCCAGACTGGCCTCGATATTACCGAAATACAGGTAGACATTGTATTCGCTGTCAAACAGTATCCTGTCGGCCTTCAGCTCATATTTTGAAAGCAGCTGCGTTATGTCCAGGATCTCTTCAAAAACCTTCTCATTGTCTATCGGGAGCTTCTCATGCATGATTATATAATCAAAAGAAAGCCCCATCACTTCAGGCACAAGGTCAGAGCGTTCAAGGGAGCTCTCAACCACGATCCCGTTCCTGTCAAAGTAGATATAGCGCCCAAGATAGGACATATATCCGGCAACAGCCTTTTCATAGACATTGATCCTTATTGTGTCCGGTGAAACTATATCCACATCGATCTTCTCCACAAAAGGGATGTCCTCGATGCTCTTATCCCTGTATTTATAGGAAAGGTACAGGGAATTGTGGCTCATCCTTCCCTGAAGCACCATATCGATTATCTGATCGTTGGTATAGTGGGTGCTGCCGCTGACATAGATATTGGTTACCGTATACTTATCGTTTATGTACTTGAATCCAGCCAGAAGAACAAGGCAGACCACCGCAAGAACCAGTGCTATGATATAAAGGCTCTTGTGGAAATAAAGCGAATCCTTGATCTTAAGAAACGGGTTTTCTTTTACTCTTACTTTTTTCTTTTTTCTTCTTGCCATGTCAAAATCAATCTTTGCCTATATTTCTGGCAACGTTCAGGGTAATTCCCATCTCAGCCAGCTGAATGATAACAGCCGAACCTCCGTAGCTGATAAACGGCAGTGTAATTCCGGTATTGGGGATGGTGTTGGTCACAACCGCTATGTTGAGGACCACCTGAATCGTAATATGCGCCATAACGCCTACAACGAGGAGGGCTCCAAACATATCAGGGGCATTATTTGCTATGATCATCAGTCTCCATATCATGAGAAGGAACATAAGCATTACGGCAATTGCACCAAAAAGCCCGAGTTCTTCGCAGATTATAGAAAAGATCATGTCATTCTGCGCCTCCGGTATAAATCCCATCTTCTGCATGCTCTCTCCGAGGCCCTTTCCGAAAACGCCTCCCGATCCTATTGCATAGAGCGCCTGAAGTGTCTGGAATCCCTTGCCTGAAGCGTGAGCCGTCGGATCCAGCCAGGCCAGGACTCTCTCAAATCTGTAGTTCATTCCGCTTGTCTGCTCAGAGTTGGCTATGATCAGAACAAGTGCCGCAGCAAGAGAAAGAACAGCCACTGCCGCTATGATATATCTCTTATACCCGGGCGTAGACACGAACAACATTATCACGGTGATTCCCATAATAATAATGGCAGAGCTTAAGTTCCTCGTAATTCCGTACACCATCACCGCAAGGATCGCAGGGAAAAGAGCTGCAGCAACAAACCCCTTACCTGTAACCAGGCTTCTGTTAAGCTTGATAATTATCGTAGCAGTAAACACGATCGCAGCAACTTTGGCTATCTCTGCGGGCTGTATGGATATACCCATGATATAGATCCATCTCTTGGCTCCGTTGATGGTCTTTCCGAAGGGAATGATCATAAGCAGCATTACGGCTGCCACTATGTATATGGGCATCGCAAGTCTTGCAAGTATCCTGTAGGGGATATATGACATTATCATCATTGCCACAAGCCCCAGAAGTGTAGGAAACAGCTGATGTTTGAAATAGTATGCAGAATCCCCGAAATCAAGCCCCGCTTCGTAGGAGCTCGTGGAATAGAGCATGATTAGTCCGAAAGCAAGGAGAAAGAGAATGATAAAGATCAGACTGTAATCAATATATGATTCCTCTCTGTTTTTTCTAATAATAGCCGTTAATCCCACTGTTATCCCCTTTATGCTTCAGTAATCTTATTGACGTACTCCTTGAACTTCCTGCCCCTTGTCTCATAGTTGGGGAACATATCCCAGCTTGCGCAGGCAGGAGAAAGAAGTACCGCATCCCCCGCATTGGCGCTCTCTGTACAAAACTCGAGAGCTTCCTCAAAGCTGTCCTTAAACACATAATTCTTAAATCCGTGCTTTTCTGCACATTCTGCAATCTTCTCCCTGGTCTGACCAATGAGAACAAGGAGTTTGACAGTATCTCCAAAGCACTCGATCCACTCGTCGTACTCGCTTCCCTTGTCATACCCGCCTCCGATGAGGATCGTTGGCTTACTCATTGCCCTGATGCCCTGAATGGCGGCATCGGGGTTGGTTCCCTTTGAGTCGTTGTAATAGTCTACTCCCCTCTTGGTGGCGACATATTCTATCCTGTGCTCAACAGCCTTGAAATCCCTTACCACTCTGAGGATCGTAGAAAGCGGAACGCCCATGGCGAGCGACATGGCAATGGCAGCCATAACGTTTTCCACATTGCAAAGCCCCACAAGATTCATGTCATGAATGTTCATGATCGTGGTGCGGATATTGTTGTTACTCATTATGATTTCTTCGCCATCAAGGAAAAATCCGTCAGAAAGCTTCTCTTTTGTGGAAAAATATACCACCTTCGCGGGACATCTTTTCCCAAAATCGCGCGTATATTCATTGTCATAGTTAAGGACACAGGTGTTGTCCCCGGTCTGATTGACAGTTATGTTCTCCTTCATCGAGGCATAGCATTCCATGGTGTGATGTCTGTTGAGATGGTCGGGTGTTATGTTGAGGATCGCCGAAACTTCAGCATGGAAATTATCGACCGCCTCGAGCTGGAATGAGCTTATCTCTCCTACGATGACTGTATCGTCCCTCATTTCAAGAGCGCTCTCAGCAAAAGAAACCCCGATGTTGCCAACAACGTAAACAGAATCAAAGTGAGCTTTCATGATCTCACCCACCAGTGTCGTGGTTGTAGTCTTGCCGTTGGTTCCTGTGATCGCGATCATGCGGCCCTTTGAGAAATTGTAGGCCAGCTCAATCTCGCTCCAGATGGGGATATTTCTCTCTTTTATCCTCAGCATCGTAGGTGAATCAAGGGGAACTGCGGGACTTGGCACCACAAGAGAAAGGCTGTCAAGAGCCTCATCCCTGATCTCGCCCACTATTATCTCGGTGTTATCCCTGTCCTTCTCATGAAGTTTGGCCCTTATATCCTCTTCTGATACCCTGGTGTTTTCTTCAAGCAGTACAGGGTTTGCTCCAACCTTGCCAAGAAGACTTACTGAGCCGACACCTGAAAGTCCCGAGCCTATGACAAGAACCTTTTTACCTTTTAAATCTGCCTTCATTTCTTTCCCCTCTTAAAAACAAAACAAACGTTATAATCCGGCATAAGCGATAAGACAAAGAAGAATCGTAACTGTTGTAAATACATTTACAACCCTTGTCTCTGACCAGCCGCCCTTCTCAAAGTGATGATGAATGGGCGCCATTCTGAAGAATCTCTTGCCGTGTGTAATTTTAAAGTAAGATACCTGAATGATCACAGATATTACTTCGAAAGCATAAATAAAACCGACTATTACGATAAATATGGGCATTTGCATAACGTATGCTATTCCGGTAACAAAACCTCCGATAGCAAGTGATCCGGTGTCTCCCATCATTACCTTGCCCGGATAAACATTGTAGACAAGATAACCAAGAAGAGCGCCAACCATTGCGGATGACATAACCTCTGCACCCGTTGCGCCGTAGTGCATTCCCGCAATGGCAAAAAATGCGGCGACAACAGCTGTTACTGACCCGCACAGGCCGTCAACACCGTCTGTAAAATTCGTTCCGTTGGCGGTACCAAGCGCAATAAAGAACATTATCGGAATGTTAAAAATGCCAAAATCAAGTGTTATCTGTGTAAAAGGGATCCTCATTCCAAGAGAAATATCGGTAAAGTTCAGCACATATACCGCAAAGAGCATTGTGACCGCAAACTGTCCCAGAATCTTCTGCCATGCTCTCAGTCCGAGATTATGTTTCCTTACAACTTTAATGTAATCGTCAATAAATCCGATTATCCCAAAGCCAACCGTCAGGATCAGGACAGGTATTACTTCTTTGTGCCCGATCGCATAGAAAAGACCGACTACGACAACGGGCAAAAGAAATATCACTCCCCCCATTGTGGGAGTTCCTGTTTTTTTCTGGTGGGATTCAAGACCCTCTTCTCTCTCCGTCTGACCGGCCTTGAGCTTTTTTAGAATATCTATGACCTTCGGTCCAATGAGCACTGCCATAAAAAAGCAGACAAGTGCCGGAAGAAGTGTCCTTAGTGCATAATCGTTCATGATAAAATCTCCAAATTATTGATTGCCGCCCTCTGCCGCTTCGCCTTCAGATGATTCCTCAGGAGCCTGCGATCCGTCAAAATCCGGAAGATCGTCGCCTCCGAAAGCATGACCGGAGTTCGGGTCGATAAGATTACCTGTATTCGGGTCAATATAATACCCCGTTGATGCGTCTACGTCAAATGACTCCCAGATTGAAGAAGAATCCTCAGACTGCGCCTGAGTTTCTTCCTCCGAAGCACCTTCCACTGCCTCTTCTTCGGCTTCTTCGCCTTCAGCCTGCTCCGTTTCTTCCTCAACAACAGCGGAGGTCACCATTTTCTCACGAAGTTCCTCAAGTTCTGCCTTTTCCTTGTCTGAAAGAGGCTCAGTCATTGGATAGTTGAGATATGGAAGCGCCTCTGTGAGCACTGCCCTGACTATCCTTGTGGCAAACTTCGCATCATCCTGGAACTGTGCATTGGGTCTGTCAACAACCACATAAATGGCTATCTCGGGATCATCAGCAGGGGCATAGCCCATAAAGGAAACGACATACTGTCTGTTTCCACGGGGAAGTGTCTGAGCCGTTCCTGTCTTGCCGCCTATCATATATCCCGCAGGACGCGCTGTCTTACCTGTACCGTTCTCACCCGATACAACCTTGTTGCAGTACTGGATTATCTTATCTGAAGTGCTTGATGATATAACCTGTCTGAGCACTCTCGGCTCTATACTCTTAATCGTAGTTCCGCTGCTTGATACGATCTTTTTGACTACATGAGGCTCGTATACGTAGCCGCCGTTTATAAGCGAACAAAAGCCCGTTATAGCCTCGATCATGTCCACGTTAAAGCCCTGTCCGAAAGAATTGACAGCCAGGTCCGTAGGCGTCATATTGGCAGCATTATAAGTAAGGCCCTCAGTTCTTGCTTCTCCGGCAAGGTCAATATTAGTCTTGAGTCCGAATCCAAAATCCTTCTGGAACTTGGTAAAAGTGCTCACTCCTGTCGCCTGTGCAACATGCATCATTGCAACGTTACAGGAGATCTCAATTCCTCTTTCAACGGATACAGCGCCATCACCGTAAGTATTATGGCACTTGATCTTCCATCCGCCGACCTCAAGATTACCTCCGCAGTTGTACACCTCGTCTCCCGTGATTGATCCGCTCTCAAGTCCCGTAGCAACAGTAAACGGCTTGGCTACTGATCCGGGTTCATAGGTGTCTGAAATGCAGAAATTCTTCCAAAGGGCGTTGTAATTCTGGTAGAGCTGTTCGTCCGAAAAGCTCTCAAGAAGTTCCTCTGTAATATATACGCCGGAGTCAAAAACGGAATCTCCCTTTAATTTATTGCCTTTCTCATCAACTGCAGGCATTCCGATAAGGCATGATGGGTCTCTTGGATTGTTGAGGTCAAATGTCGGATAGCTGCCCATTGCAAGGACTTCACCCGTGTTGACATCCATCATTATGCATCCCACGTTGTTGCAGGCGTTGCCCGCCCTGACGTTATTGGCGTAGGTGTCGTTGAACTCCTTGAGATGCTTCTCCACGATATTCTGAAGATTGCCATCTATCGTGGTAACAATACTGTCCCCATCTGTTGCGGGGATAGTCGTCCTCTCAAGATTGGAATCCTCATCCAGATATCCGTACTCTCTTCCTGCGCTCCCTGAAAGAGTGTCATTGTAGTACTCCTCGAGGCCATAGGTACCGTTGTTGTCACCGGTAGTGAATCCGATAAGATCACAGGCAAGTGATCCGTTGGGATATTTCCTGATATAGTTTGACTCAAACCATATTCCCTGAATATTGGAGTCATAATCATCCATGCCGGGTGTGATCATGTCCTGAAAATGTTTGATATCATCATAAGGAAGCTTTTTAGCCAGGATATAATACTGGGAGGTGGGATGATCTGCAAGATACTGCCTTATCTCACCCGAGTTAAGGCCAAACTCTCTGACCAGAGCCGTAATCGTGGGCTCAAGAAACTTCTCATCACGCAAAAGAAGCTTTGCATCAAGTATCACATTATACACTTTTTCACTGTAGGCAAGGATTGTCCCCTTGGAATCAAGTATCTCACCCCGCCTGAAAGGGAGCGTCGTTGAGTCATAGCGCTGCTGCGACAGAACCTGTTTTTCATACTCTTCGCCGTTATTCTTGGTTATCAGAATAAGCCTGACCCCTAACCCAACGAAAGCCAGCAGTGCCAATACAAACAGCACTACCAGCTTTTTCTTCATCCCTATAGTGAACTTCTGACTATTTCCGGATCTTCTCTTTTTCATTATTACGTACTACATTTCCTTCCAAACTTCTAATGGCAGGAGGTTAATTCTTTTTGCCTGCCTCCGGTATCGGCGCAAGCTGCCTTACATAGTCGTTGCCGCCTCCGTCCGAATAGGTTACGATCTGACCCTCTGAAGCATAGGTCATGCCATATTCCTGGATTGCGATCCTCTTCACCTCATCCAGATCCACATTGCCACTTGCTCTATTATACGCCTCATCATTGTCCTGTTTCAAATTATTTAACTGACTTTCTAAGGCTGCGATATTTTTTACACTGTTTGTTATCTGAGACTGAACTGAGAGGTAGAACGCAAGTGTTCCAACCATCAAAGCCATTGCCAATGACAGAAACAGAAGGTATCCAAGACTCATGTGATTCCTTCTCTTTACCTGTGTCTCATGAACACGGACAGGATACTTTTCGTAGGCTCTATTTGGTTTTCTTACGGATGTACCACGAATATACTCGCTTGCCATGTTCAAATGCTCCTTTCTGTTACTCTTTAATCTTTTCAAAAACTCTGAGCTTGGCGCTCTGAGATCTCTTGTTCTCCGAAAGCTCTTTATCTCCGGGAAGGATTGGTTTTCTTGTTATCACCTTTCCTTTGGACTTTCTCCCGCAGGTGCAAACCGGAAAATCCGGTGGGCAGATGCATGGGTCCTCGGCTGTTCTGAAGGCATTCTTGGTTATCCGATCCTCCAGTGAGTGGAAGGTTATCACGCAAAGCCTTCCGCCGGGCTTCAGAAAATCAATGAATCCGCCTAAGGAGTTCTGAAGCACATCCAGCTCCCTGTTTAACGCTATCCTAAGCGCCTGATAGGTTCTCTTTGAAGGGTGACCTGTCTTCTCGCGCATTCTTGCAGGTATCGCAGCCTTTATTATCTCATTCAGCTGAAATGTGGTCTCTATCGGGTTCTTCTGTCTCTCGAGGCATATGTGCTTGGCTATATTCTTAGCAAATTTATCCTCGCCAAAATCCCTTATTATATGAAAGATCTCCGTCTCTGAATACTCATTGACTATATCTCTGGCAGTAAGCGGCTGCCTCTGATCCATCCTCATATCAAGCGGTACATCTTCCTTATAAGTAAAGCCCCGCTCCGCGTTGTCCAGCTGATAGGAAGAAACTCCCAGATCCAGAAGGATTCCGTCGGCACCTGTTACTCCAAGTTCCCTCAGCCTTTTTACCGCGTTCTCGTAGTTGTCCCGGATTATGGTAACTCTCTCCTTGAAAGGAAGAAGCCTTAGACCTGCGGCCTTTATGGCGTCCTCATCCTGATCGATCCCATACAGATGGCCCAGACTTGAGAGTTTCTCTGCTATGTGAAAAGAATGGCCTCCGCCTCCCAATGTTCCGTCGACGTATACTCCGTCAGGCTTGATATTCAGGTTGTCGATGCACTCACCAAGGAGTACCGAATAGTGTCTGAACTCCATCTTCTGTTCTCCGGTCAATGCATGCGCCTCAGATGCGCAATCCGAACTGACTCATCTTAGCAGCAATCTCGTTGATATCCTCAAAGGTGCTGGCCTTGTCCCAGTCATCCTTGTTCCAGATCTCCACTCTGTTTCCAACGCCGGCAATAACAGCGTCCTTCTCTATCCTTGCGTGTTTCAGAAGCGATTGCGGCAGAAGGATCCTGCCCTGTTTATCCAGCTCGGCATCTGTCGCACCTGCGAGAAAGAATCGTGTGAGTGTTCTGACATCCGGAGAATCCATGGGAAGCGCCTGGAGCTTGGCTTCAAACTCATCCCACCCCGCCTGGGCAAACACAAAAAGGCATCCGTCAAACCCTCTGGTAACCACAAACTGATCGCCGAGAAGGTCACGGAACTTAGCCGGAATTATGAGTCTTCCCTTTGCGTCTATGGAATGACTGTATTCTCCTCTGAATGCTGCTCCCACTTTTCTACCACTTTAAACCACTTTTTGCCACTTTTTACCACCTGAATTCATTATATAGGAAAAAAGCGGGTTTAACAATAGAAATTCATTACTTTTCAATAAAAAATTAATAAACTCGTGTGCTATTTGCACAAAAAAAGCCTATATGGTGTTTACGCCAATGCATAACCACCATATAGGCAATTTCTCTTTAAACTCTATGAAATTTGATCAGGACCTGAACAGTGTTGAGAGAATGCCTCGTCCAAGGCTTGCACCCAGGTTTCCGCCCAAGGTCTTTCCGAACTTGCCGAACTTTCCTCCCACGCTCTTTCCAACTTCGCGGCCAACGGTTCCCACAACGGAATTGCCGATGGTCTTTGCGGTCTGCTTCTTTTTCCTCTCTGCTGCAGCCTTCTCCCTCTCTTCCTGCTTTCTGGCTGCGGCTTCTTCTTTCTCTTTTGCCTTGCGCGCCTCCTCTTCAGCCTTGAGTCTGGCGGCTGCCTCAGCATCAGCTATGCCCTTTCTCTGAAGAAACTCATAAGCAGAATCAGGATCGTGGGGTTCAAAATACTTGTCATAGAAGCGGCTGTTGTTGATCTCCCTGTTCCTTGTCATGTCATCGATGCCTCCCATAAAGGACTGTGGCGGAAGGATCTTAACCTTCTGACATACTGTGGGAGTTCCGGTCTCATCAAGGAATGAGCAGACAGCTTCTCCGGTTCCAAGCTCCTGAATGACGTCTGCTGTCTTGAACTGCGGATTAACCCTGAAGGAATCTGCAGCAGCCTTCACAGCTTTCATGTCTGAAGGAGTGTAGGCATGAAGCGCATGCTGTATCTTGTTGCCAAGCTGTGCAAGGACTCCGTCCGGGATATCCCTGGGATTCTGTGTTACAAAGTAGATTCCCACGCCCTTGGACCTTATGAGCTTGACAACCTGCTCGATCTTATCCATGAGGTGCTTCGGAGTATCCTTGAACAGAAGGTGCGCTTCATCAAAGAAGAATACCATCTTCGGTTTGTCCAGGTCTCCCACTTCCGGAAGTGTCTCAAACAGTTCAGACATCATCCAGAGGAGGAATGTGGCATACAATGTTCCGTTATTAATAAGGCTTGTGGAATCAAGAATATTGATCATTCCTCTGCCGTCATCGTCGGTCTTAAACCAGTCATGAATGTCCAGAGCAGGCTCAAAGAAGAACTTCTCAGCTCCTGCCATCTCAAGTGCGACTACCGATCTCACGATCGCCGCTATAGACACAGGACTTATGTTGCCGTAATCAGCTGCGAGTTCATTCCTGCTCTCTGACATGTAGTTGAGCATGGCCTTGAGATCCTTGGTATCGATAAGAAGGAGTTCCTGATCGTCCGCTATCTTAAAGGCGATTGACAAAAGATCGCTCTGAAGATCGTTGAGTCCTAATATCCTCGCAAGAAGCAGCGGCCCCATCTCGGAAACTGTTGTGCGAAGCGGGATTCCCTTATCTCCAAAAACATCCCAGAAAGTCGAAGGATATTTTTTATACTCAAAGCCCGCCTCAGAAAGTCCGAACTTAAGTATTCTCTTCTGCATGTCCTCGCTGTCCTTGCCCTCAAGGACCATTCCGGACAGGTCTCCTTTGACGTCAGCAAGGAAAACCGGAACACCCATGTCACTAAAGGACTCAGCCAGAACTTTTAATGTTATAGTCTTACCTGTTCCCGTTGCGCCTGCTATCAGGCCGTGACGATTAGCCATTCCGGGCAAAAGAAATACATTCTCCCCCTCCTCAGTATTGGCAATCCATATCTTACCGTCTTTATACATTCAGTACCTCCTCCAACATTTATCTTCTATTAATAAAGCTCTTTTTATTTTATCATCTTTTCTGCTGACAAGGTCAAAAAGTGTCAAAAACTTCGGTCAAAGATCAGGCAATCCTGCAGTTGACTTGGCAAACGTTTGTTCGTTATAATAGTTGCATGGAAAGCAAAGAACGAGTATATATCTGCATAGACTTAAAGTCCTTCTATGCTTCTGTGGAGTGCGCAGAAAGAGGGCTTGATGTGATGACCACCAATCTTGTCGTTGCCGACCCTGAGAGGTCCGACAAGACTATTTGTCTTGCGGTTTCCCCTTCCATGAAGGCACTTG
>CAMNOS010000007.1 GCA_946546925.1 uncultured Butyrivibrio sp. | reverse complement strand
CTGTTCAAAAGTTTGTTCTGACATGTTTCTGAACCTCCTCAATAATGTTCTTTGGTGTTGAAGCCCCGGCGGTTATGCCCACCAGATTGGCCCCCTCTGGAATCTCCAGTTTAAGGTCATCCAGTGTCTGAATAAAATATGTGCGGGAACACCTCGCAGCGCATATCTCATAGAGTTTTCTTGAATTTGAGCTGTGCGCCCCGCCTATGACGATCATCACGTCAGCTTTGGCAGCAATTTCCTCAGCTTCCGACTGCCTTTCGTCTGTGGCGTTGCATATAGTATTCACAATATTAATATTGTAACTATTATTATTAAAGATTTCAATGGTTTCTTTAAATTTATTCATGTTAAATGTGGTCTGGGACACTATCACATATTCCGTTTCCTTATCGCCATCAAAATCTGCTGCCTCTTTGGGCGATTCCACCACATAAACAGGGCCCTGGGCGTAGCTCACAATTCCCTCAACTTCCGGGTGTGTGCTGCTGCCGACAACTATGATGCTCTTGCCCTTTTTGCTCTCTTCATCCACTATTCTGTGGATTCTCTTTACAAAGGGACAGGTGGCATCGATTATCTCAAGCCCTGTATCCATGAGCTTTTTGTGGATCTCCTTGGTCACACCGTGAGATCTTATCACAACTATTCCGTCGGTGATGCCCGCAAGTTCGCTCACATCCTCAATCACACGGACACCCTTTTTCTGAAGATCACCCACCACGATCTCGTTGTGGATTATGGGTCCGAATGTATAAATATTCTTTTTGTCCTTTTCAATCTGTTCGTATACGGTCTCAACAGCCTTGGTGACACCAAAACAGAATCCCGCATGTTCAGCTACTATAACTTCCATTTATGCTCTCTCTTTATAAAGTCTGAGTATCTCATCTGCAACTTCGTCTATGGTCATATAGGAAGAGTCAACAAGGACTGCATCCTCAGCCTGCTTGAGCGGAGAGTTCTCCCTGTGCATGTCGCGGTAATCCCTGTCGATTATATCTTTCTCGATCTCATCGAGATTGCACTGTGTTCCCTTCTCGGTCAGCTCTTTATAGCGCCTCTCGGCTCTTACTTTGGAGCTGGCTGTAAGATATACCTTGAGATCAGCTCCGGGAAGAACAACGGTCCCGATGTCCCTTCCGTCCATGACTACATCCGTCGTCTCTGCCATCTTCTGCTGAAGCTCCACAAGCTTGGCTCTTACATCTGCGTTCACGCTGCTTGCTGATGCCATGTTGCCGACTTCCTCGGTGCGGATGAGGCCGTTTACATTCTCTTTGTTCAGGTAGACAACCTGCTCTCCGTTCTCATGCTTTATCGTGATGTCAGCACTCTTACAGGTTGCGCTTATCTTCTCGGAATCAGACGCATCAACTTTATTCTTTATCATATAAAGAGCCATTGCCCTGTACATTGCCCCGGTATCCACATATATAAATCCAAGACTCTTTGCTACCTTTTTGGCTATTGTGCTCTTGCCTGCTCCTGCAGGTCCATCAATTGCTATGCTTTTGCTCATTATGTTCCTCCAAATCTATTCTTCTGCCGAGCTCACCCCGGCAAGGTGTCCCGTGGACCATGCCACCTGAAGGTTGAAGCCGCCAGTCTCGGTGTCCACATCAAGAACTTCTCCCGCGAAGTACAGGTTCTTTACAAGCCTGGACTCCATGGTCGAGGGATCTATCTCTTTTACATTGATCCCTCCTCTTGTTATTATAGCCTCATTAAATCCTCTTGTGCCAAGAATTGTCATGGGCAGGTTCTTAATAAGAGATGCAAAAGACAGCCTCTCTTCCCGCGTTATGTTGTTGACGCTTCTTTCCGGGTCTATACCTGAAAGAGCCACCATTACCGGCACAAGCTTTGCGGGGAAAAGAGATGACACCGCATTTTTAAACTGCCTGTTGGGGGCATCGTCAAAGTCCCTTAAAATTCTCTTATCCAGCTGTTCAAGAGAAAGCGCAGGCTTTAAGTCAAGCATCAAAAGCGCCGTTTTGGCTTTGTCATAGTAGCAGCTGGCTGTCAGGACGATCGGACCGCTTATCCCGAAGTGGGTAAAGAGCATCTCTCCAAAGCCTTCACAGACGGGCTTTTTCTTCTTAGCTGAAGGTGCAAAAGCCTTTTCCATCTCTTCGTCATCTTTGAACTGATATAGTTTCAGTGCTACATTCCTAAGGGACAGTCCCTGAAGATCCCGGCACCACGCCTCTTTTATCTCAAAGGGAACAAGCGACGGTGTCTGCTCGATCACGCTGTGTCCGACCTCCCTGGCAAACCTGTACCCGTCTCCCGTTGATCCTGTGGAAGGGTACGATAAGCCGCCGGTACACACGATACAGGCATCAAACTCCTCCCTGGTTATGGGGTCGTCTTCAGAGGCATAGGTCACTGCCGCAAACTCGCCCCGGGAAATCTCAACCGAGTGGACCTTAGTGTTAAAAAGAACGGTGACGCCCTCTTTTTTAACGGCATCAAAGAGAGTCTTAATGATGTCCGAAGAGTGGTCCGAAACCGGAAAAACCCTCTCTCCTCTCTCTACTTTGAGCCTGCATCCTCTCTTTTCAAAGAAATCCATGACGGCACTGTTGTCAAAGCCATAGACTGCACTGTACAAAAACCTCGGATTTCTCCTTACGCTGTCAAAAAAGTCAGCAATGTCGCAAGCATTCGTAACGTTGCATCTGCCCTTTCCGGTGATATAGATCTTCTTCCCTGGCTTTTCGTTTTTTTCAAAAACAGTGACGCTCCCGCCGCTCTGCGCAGCAGCAAGCGCCGCCATCATACCGGCTGCGCCGCAGCCGATAACTGCTATTCTTCTCATATCATTCCCTGTCATCCATAAGCTTTTTGCCGCTGTATATGTTCATTCCCACATCATCAGAGGCAAAATCTATTTCATCATTGAGATAGACCTGATAGTTGTTCCAGGTTTCCTCAAGCATCTTGAGGTCTGCCTGCACCTCGCCTGGCCGCCTCATGCAAAGCGCAACCACAAGGGCATTGATAACGCTCAGCGGTGCAACAAGAGAATCCACTATTGAAGCCATCTCACTCTTTGCAAGTATGTTGCAGGAGGAGTAAAGATTCATGGGAGAATGGACGGAATCCGTAATGGTTATCACCTTGGCATTCCTGTCATTGGCAAATTCAAGGCACTTCAATGTCCTCATGGAATACCTCGGAAAGCTGATACCTATGATGCAGTCCCTGTCACCGATCCTTATCATCTGCTCGAACATCTCGCTGACACTGGTGGTCTTTATGAGCACATTGCCGCCTCTTATCATATTGAGATAAAAGTGCAGAAAATCAGCCAGCGGCTCGCAGCTTCTAAGTCCCACTATATATACGCACCTTGCCTTCAGGATGATGTCCACGGCTGTCTTAAAGGCCGCCACATCAATGCTTCCTATTGTGTGCTCAATGTTGGAAATATCGGACTTCAGAATTGCGGAGAGGATCTCCCCCTCGCTGCTTTTGCCAAATCTTCTTCCAACCTTCTCAACGGATCCGAACTTGTCGGAGACCCAGTTTGCAAGTGCCTTCTGAAACTCCGGGTACCCCTCGTACCCAAGGCTCATCGCAAATCTCACAACTGTGGATTCGCTTATCCCAACGATCTTGCCGAGTTCTGCCGCTTTCATAAATACGGCCTGTTCATAGTGCTCGGTCACGTAGGTGGCAATGTTCTTCTTGCCCTTGCTCATCCTTGAGTAGCTCTCGTTTATCCTTGTTATTACATCTGTATCCCTGTCAAATTTCATGGCAGTACCGTCAGCGGCTGAAAGCCTTAAAGGCAGACTCGAGCTTTTCAACTGATGCAGCCTCGTCCAGGTCATAGTCACCTGTGACAGCCATGCATCCTGCGCCGTGAATGAAGATCCACATCTGCATAAAGAGATCCTGGGCATCAACGACACCGAGGGCTGCCGCTCTGTTTATTTCTTTTACCACATTCTCGTTCTTGCCGTTGACAAGGTCGTACATGCTCTTTTGTCCGGAGCCTTCCTGTGAGATAAAAAGGAGTCTGAAAAGATGAGGATACTTCTGGGCAAAACCGATGTAAGCAAGTCCCATATCAACAAACGGAGTCTCATGAGTCTTCTCGCACTTGTCGTAGTACTCAAGATAATTCTCAGCTGCCTTCTCGTACACATCCTTCTTAAGGGCATCCATGTTCTCATAGATACGGAAAATGGGCTGTGTAGAACAGCCTGCGGCTGCCGCAAGCTTCCTGGACGTTATCTGTTCAAAGCCCTCTTTCCTTGTTATCTTAAAAGCCGCATTTACTATTTCTTCCTGCGTGATTGTCGCTTTTCTGGACATTTTGCTCCTCCCATGCCGTTTTTAATTACGTGCGTTATTATTTTACCCAAAGAAAATAGCAGTGTCAACCGGCGAGGATCTCTCCACACCAGAGTTGTTTTTTGGTAAAATTAATTATGGCGCAGACCTGCGCCCGAATAATTGTGACGGGGGTTTTAATTATGGGAGAAAAAAAAGAAAACTATGGTCTGGGAAGAAGAATGATGTACGGAATGGCTGAGTTCTACGGCGGCGGCGCATTCGTCATTATCAATACCTTCTTTACAGTCTTTCTGACCAAGGCACTGGGAATGCCTGCTGCCCTTGCGGGGACCATACCGCTTGTGGGCAAGATCTGGGACGCTGTCACTGACCCTGTCATGGGCAACATAACCGACAGAACAGTCTCCCGCTTTGGTCCCAAGAGATTCTATATCATGGTCGGCGGTATCGTATCTGCCCTAACCTTCATCGTCATGTGGGTCACCATCCCCACAAAGTCCGTAGCAGGTCTTTACCTGTTCTATCTGTTCATGTACTGCCTGTTCTCAACCGGCTTCACCATCATAACGGTGCCCTACAACGGACTTCTCCCCGATATGATAGACGACTACACGATCCGCGCCAGGTTCTCCAATGTGCGCATGATCTGGTCAACGCTGGGTTCTATGGTCTGCGGCCTCGTGCCGACATTTATCATCAAGGACAATCTGGACACCTCAGCATATCTTAAATGTGCCCTGCTCTTTGGTTTCCTTTTCTTTGTGGCATCCATGGTGACCTTCGCAGGGACCTGGGAGCACCCCAAGGAACCGGTCAGGACCAGCATCCTGGAGAGCTTTCCACAGGCAGTAAGCGTCTTTCGAAGCCGTTCCTTCAGACTGTTCATCTGTCTCTACCTCTTTGGCCAGTGCGGTATGGATTTCGTCTCCGGAATGGCCGTCTACTACGTGGACGATGTACTTAACGGCTACGCCAACGGCTATTTCACATATCTGATGGCAGTCATCCTGATTTCACAGCTTGTAGGCATGCTGATATTCGGCCCTGTAATGGCTGCTACTTCCAAGCGGACCACCATTCTCATAGGCGCTCCCATCAGGCTCGTAGGAACCCTGGGTCTATTCTTTATCTCATATGAAAGTGCACCCATCGTTCCGATTCTTCTTATGACAGCCCTCATAGGACTTGGAAACGCAGCGACACTTACCAGTATCTTCTCGATAATGGCCGATATGGCTGAGGTTGACG
Source organism: uncultured Butyrivibrio sp. (assembly GCA_946546925.1). Classification (GTDB taxonomy): domain Bacteria; phylum Bacillota; class Clostridia; order Lachnospirales; family Lachnospiraceae; genus Butyrivibrio. Next base: position 36,639 of record CAMNOS010000007.1, on the reverse strand, counting down.
AGCTCATAACATCAGTCAGACGCCCCGGCATCGTATCCGGCATGGCTACCTTTGCAAGAAAGATCTCATCGGGTCTTTCAGCTGCCATCATTGGTTTCCTTCTCTCAGCCGCAGGCTACGATGAAGTGCTCGCCAACGAGGGACAGAGGCAGAGCCTTGCAACCCAGCACGGCATTGTCTACATATACGTGTTTGTGCCGGCAATACTCATAACACTGCTCCTTATATCGGGTATAATCTTCCCTCTCACAAGAAAGGAATTCAAGGTCATCCAGACCGAGATAGCAAGGCGCAGGGGCGAAATCCCCGCTAAAGCCACCGATGAAGAAATAAGGATCTGCGAAAAAGTAACCGGAATGTCCTACGACAGTCTCTGGAACAAAGATAATACAAGACCGGGTAAAAGAAAATGAATAAGAATCTGTGTTTTTTAGGCGAAGACGATTTTACCGAAGTAATGACAACAGAAAACGAAGCATTTGTCAGGGATCATGTAAAAAGAGATGCCTTAAAGGCAGATGATGGCACAGTCCTAAACTTCTACCACGCATGTCCCGACGACCCAAAAGCCAGCGTGGTGATAGTCCACGGCATGGCCGAATTTTTCGGCAAGTACAGAGAGTACATCTGGTACCTCTACCGGGAAGGGTTTGAAGTATTCTTTATGGAGCAGCGCGGGCACGGCTACTCAGGCGGCAAGGCTCCCGAGATGGACGTTATATATATTGACAGCTACCGCACCTACGTCAATGACCTTTCTCTTTTTATAAAAGAAAAGGTTAAGCCCCTGACAGAGGGCAGACCGCTTTTAATGATCGCGCACTCCATGGGCGGATGCATAGGTGCTCTTTACCTCGAGGAACACACGGATGTCTTCAAAGGCGCCATCCTCTCATCTCCTATGCTGAAGCTTAAGGGAGCCAGCTATCCTCCCATCGCAAGGCTCCTGATAAGGGTATTCGGCCTTCTTACCGGCAGGATGAAAAAGCTTGCTCCGGGGCAGAAGCACTTCAACCCCGATTCCAGAGTCGAGGGAAGCAGCGCCATGTCCCCTGCCCGCTACTATTTCCAGCTCGGTCTCAGGAAAAACGACCCGCACTATCAGATGACAGGGGCATCCCTTAGCTGGGCTCTTGCAAGCATGAGCGCAACTACTAAAGTCATAAAAAACGCAGGGAAGATAAAAACGCCTGTAACCGTAATGACTGCCGGATGTGACCACCTGATAGATCCCGCCGGATATGAAGCGTTCAAAGAAAAAGTTCCCCATGCAAACATCCACCCCTACCCCACATCAAGGCACGAGATATTCAATTCCGATGATGTCACCCGCAAAAAATACTATGCGGATGTATTAAGTGTGCTCTTTAGCTATATAGGCAATGACACAGTGATGCATTCTTAAAATAAAATAAAATATTACGTTATACAGTCAATCATTCACCCCAAGTGCTATAATTATAGGACAGTCTTGTATGTATATACTCAAACAACTTTATAGTACAAGGGGTGAAAATCATGAGCAAAAACACAAAAAGCAAAGCATCATCCACAACTGTGAAGAAAAAGAACAAGAAGATCAGCAGCAAGCTGCTTATGTACATTCTTCCTGTAGTAATCATCACAGTACTGGCGCTGGTAAACATAGCAGCGTCTGTTTCCAAGCACAGAATGACGGAAATGGCCACGGAGACTCTTGAGTCTTCCATCTCCAACCAGGCCGACAACATCGAGGCGTGGCTTGCCGAAAATCTGACCTACTTCCAGACGGTAAAACACTCCATCGAGAGCGCCAATCCGACTGAAGAAGAACTCACAAGAATTCTTGATTCCTTCTACGGATACAATTCCAATTCACCTAAGGGCTTCTATATTGGTACTACTGATGGAAAGCTCTACAAGGCGACAGAGTCTGATATGTCCGACGCCAATGTGACCGAAAGCACCTGGTTCAAACAGGGTATCAGCCGAATCGCAATGGCATACGGAACTGCCTATACCAACGAGCAGGGCGAGACTGTTATAAGTGCGACAGGTATCCTCAATGACGGATCAGATGTCATCAAGATCATAGGCGCAGACGTTACCCTGAACAAGATCACCATCATTGTCAACTCAGGTGTTAAGATGTCGGATGCCAGTTCTTTCCTCGTAGATACCAACGACAACAAGATACTTGCACACAGAAACATCTCCCTGGTCGGCACGACGCTTTCAGAGAGCAGCCAGGATGCTCTTTTATCCGGCGCAGCCAAGGCGATCAACTCAGGAGATTTATCAAGCAAAGAGATCAGCGACAACATGGTTGCATTCTCTGAGATTGCCGGAACTGACTGGGTTCTTGTATCTTACATCCCCACGAATATAATTCTCAGATCGGTATCCCAGATGGGATTTATCCTGTTTGCAGTCGGAGCAGCCGCAATAGTTCTCATCGTGATACTGATACTCTTTGTTGTCAAAAGAGTTATTGCACCTCTCGGCAATATTTCCAACAATATCGCATCCATGTCAGAAGGTGATTTCACGATCAATATCGATTCTTCAAGCAACGACGAGATTGGTGTCATGGGCAGCAAGGTCTCAGACTTTGTAGCATCCATGAGGAGTATGCTCTCCAGCATCAGTCAGGAATCAGACAAACTCCAGGAGGAGTCGGATAACTCCGACAGAGTTTCAAAGACTATGTTTGAGGCATCACAGTCACAGGCCGAGGCGATGCGCCAGCTCAACGACACAGTTGACCAGCTCGCCACCGCAGTCAACGACATCGCATCAAATGCCACTACTCTCGCACAGGTTGTTGCCGACACCAGAGAGAACAGCGACAAGGCCAATGCCAGCATGAAGGAGACTATCGACATCTCCCAGCAGGGCAGACGGGATATGGATAAGCTCAGCGATGCCATGGACGGTATCTCCAATGCAAACGAGAGACTCGTTGAGTCCATCAACAAGGTAGGCTCTGCATCGGAGGAGATCACCAACATCGTTGGCATGATCGGAGAGATCGCCGAAGAGACCAATCTTCTGTCTCTCAACGCCTCGATCGAGGCTGCAAGAGCCGGCGATGCAGGCAAGGGCTTTGCAGTTGTCGCAACCCAGATCGCCAAGCTCGCCCAGACATCAGCCGAGAGCGCCCAGAACATCTCCATGCTCATCGACGAAGTCAGAAAGCTCATCGGTGAAGCGGTTGGACAGGCCAACGAAAGTGCTGACAGCATAAGAGAGAATTCTGAGCTTATCAATGTAGCTGTCGGAACCTTTGACAAGATCTACAACAATATCCAGACTTCGAACGGACTCATTGAGAACATGCTCGATGACATCCAGAAAGTCGATGACGTAGCCACCAACGTTGCAGCCATTTCCGAGGAACAGGCAGCCAGTGCCGATGAGATCCTTGCAACCAGTGAGAACATGGTTGAAATGGCCAACAACATCACAAAGAGCAGTCAGGATGTGGCAGATAATTCCCACGAGCTTGCAGAGACATCGCAGACTCTTACATCCTATGTTCAGAAGTTTAAGATTTGAGGAGGGATGAGCTATGTTAAAGAACAGATCATTAAAAAGATTTTTGACATGCGCCCTGGCTGCACTGCTGCTTGCTGTCTCAATCGCAGGATGCGGCAGCAAAAGTTCGGGCGGACAGATAGACGGATCCGGTGTGAAGGTATTCTTTTCCACCCTTACCCTTGATGATTTCAAGACCCTTGTAATGAATTCGGTAATCGATGCCGGCGCAAAAAGCGGAGTCACGGTTGATGTGGGCGCTCCCTGCGAATCGGTTGATGAACAGGTAAACCAGATAAGGGACGCTGTAGCAAAAGGCTACGATGCCATCATCTGCAACCCGGTGGACACAGACACTGCCCTGCAGCTTGAGGTTACAGCAGGTGACACTCCTATCCTCTTCACCAATTCCCAGCCCGATGCAGCATATCTTAAGGCTGACAAATATATGTATGTGGGAAGCTATGAGATCGACGCGGGAACAATGCAGGCTGAATACGTGTGGAACAAGCTCGGTAAGCCCTCAAGTCTCAACATAGTGCTCTTCCAGGGTCAGCCCGGCCACCCCGCCGCGATCAACAGGACCAAGGCGGTAAAGAAGTATTTCAAGAACGCAGGAGTTAACGCAAACTTCGTATTCAACGACACCGCTTACTGGGACACACAGAAAGCCTGCGACGAGTTCAAACTCTTCTTAAAGACAGGCCAACCATATGACTGCGTTATCTGCAACAACGACTCCATGGCACTTGGCGTTGTCCAGGCCATGAACGAGCTTGGAATAGATCCCCAGTCTGTTCCTGTAGTAGGAATCGATGCAACTGTTGACGGATGTAAGTCCATCCTTGAAAACGGAATGCAGTTCACCGTATACCAGTCAGCCGTAGGACAGGGCCAGTCCTGCATCGAAGCAGCTATAGCACTTGCCAAAAAAGGCACCTGCAAGGATGTTCAGTACGTAACTGAAGACGGACTGTATGTATGGGTTCCCTTTGCACCCGTAGATAAGAGCAACGCAGCATCCATCAACTAAACGTATAGATCAGAAAGAACCGCCTTCACGATCCAATATTTTGAAGTAAATTAAAATCCGCTGACAGGGACTGCCCGAGCATTCGCTCAGCGCACTGACCCTTGTCAGCGGATTTTTATTTTGCTATTCTGCTCTTCCTCAGGGAAGTATTGTCATTGATACGTGGTTTTTCCTTGCGCCCTCTGCAGATACTTCATGCCCAAGATCAGTCACCGCGCTCTTTAACACTGATAACGCAAGGCTGCTGTCCTCTCCTGACATATCTATCTCATCTCCGCCATAGGATACACTAAAGAGAACCTTCTCATCTTTTTCAGAGTATTCAATGCTGCAAAAGATATCAGGTCTATCCATTCCGGGCACTAAGATCTGCTGCACCAGTTCCTCAAACGCAAGGTGCAGATGCCTGGACATGCGATAAGGAATGAGATTTTTCCTGCAGTAGCTCTCGATCTCAGTCTGCATTCCAAGAAAATCAAATCTCTGTTCCCGGACAGTAAGTTCCAGAACCTTGAGTCCGCGTATGAACTGTCTGGTCTTCTCTTTTCTGGGGCTTTCAAATATTTCTTCCGGGGTGCCCTCCTCGTAGATGCCACCCTCGTCCATGTAGAAAACTCGATTTGCTATGGCACGTGCAAAACCCATCTCGTGGGTCACTATGATCATGGTCTTACCGGTCCCGGCAAGCTCTGATATAACTGCCTGCACCTCACCAACCATCGTGGGATCAAGCGCGCTTGTAGGCTCGTCGAACAGGATTGTGTCGGGGTCCATCGCAAGACACCTGGCTATTGCCACACGCTGCTTCTGACCGCCGGACATCTCATCAGGATAGCTAAAGGCCTTTTCAGACAATCCCACAAGCTTAAGAAGCCGCACTGCCTCGTCGTAGGCCTCCTGCCTTGTCCTTCGGAGCAGGTCAGTCTGGGGAGCCATTATGTTCTCTATCACAGTCATGTGCGAAAAGAGGTTAAAGGACTGAAACACCATTCCCATCTTCTGCCTGATTTTCTGTAGATTGCAGCCGGGCGCTGTGATATCCTGTCCGTTTACAATGATCTTTCCGGAGGTTGGCTTTTCAAGCATGTTGATACAGCGAAGAAAGGTCGATTTACCCATGCCGGAAGGACCTATCACAGATATGATATCGCCGTCATTTATCACTGCGTTTACATCGGTAAGAGGCGTTATGTTGTCATATTCTTTTCTCAGGGAAACAATCTCAATCATGCATGGAAATCCCCTTCATAATAGTTTCTCTGTTCCGCTTAGTGTAATCAAATTTAAAAGTGAGTCTCTTGAAAAGAGCTATCAGCACTGCAGCAAGAATGAAATAGATGGCAGCCACCGCAATAAGCGGGAAAAATGCATCGTATGTCCTTGCCCTTATGAGGTCTCCCATTCGCGTGAGATCCTGCACTGCAATGTATCCGACTATGGCTGTTGATTTTAAAAGAGCAGTAAGCTCACCCTGATAAAGCGGAAGGATGTGAGGAATTGCCTGCGGCAGGATGATATTGAGGAAGGCCTTGCCGTTTCCATAGCCCAGAGCCAGAGCTCCCTCGAGCTGTCCCTTGTCCACAGCACCAACGCCGACTTTGAACATTCCGTAAACTCCGGCACCAAAAACAAGAGTGAAGCCGACTATTGCAACACCCACCCCGTCTATGTCCACTTTGTCAAAGATAATGTAATAGAGGATCATAAGAAGGACCATCATGGGCGTGCCCTGCACCAGCCAGACGGCAAACCGCGTTATGACATTTGCTGCCCTGTTGCCGTTTCTGCAGGCCATAAAGGCGCCAAATCCCAGTATTGTTCCAAAAAGAGCTGAAAGAACTGTAATAATAAGTGTCGTTTCTATTCCCGATATAAATAGTTTCCAGCGCTCTTCCCTGATAAAGGTCTTCTCGAAACTCTCCCCAACACTCGTCAGGAAGTCTTTGGAAGAGACTTCTGCATCTGCCGCTCGTACTATGAGAACAAATGCTGCGGGATAATACTCAACAAAATTAACTGCCTGCCTTCTCTCATCTGTGATGATTATGGAGCCGCAGGCCATATCTGCCTTTCCCGACTGAACTGAGGAAAGAACAGCTGCAAATTCCATTCCGGTAAACTCCACGTGCACATCCAGCTCTTTGGCCATGAGCAGAATCATCTCTGCGTCAAAGCCGCAGATTCTGCCGCCCTCACCGGCGTAGCTCATCGGTTCCAGAGTGTCACCTGCAGCAACTTTTACCGTTCCGTTTTTGCCTTCCCAGGACTGCTGTGGCATCACCTTTTTGCTCTCGTCTGATCCTGTCCACTTCTTCCACAGGAGATCTTTTGTCTCCTGTGAGATTGAATCATAGGCGGCCTGCCACTTTGCAAGATCTTTGTTTTCCTTGGAAAAGGCAATTCCGAAGGAAGCCTCCTTAAGAGGCGTTGGGAAAAGAGCAAGAGACTCCTCCCTGTTTACCGCCAGCTCTGAAAGTGCGTTGTTGGTCAGAGCCGCATCGGTCTTGCCCGATTTAACAGCAAGAGTCATATCAGGCATTGAAGCATAATAAGTAAACTCCTTGACCTCAGGAACCTTAGACAGGATCAGTTCCTCAAAAGGAGCTCCGGTAAGCATGGACAGTGTCTTGCCTTTTAATTCAGAAAACTCAGTATACTCCGGGGTTCTTACGGTAACGTCACTTCCCGATGACTCCGATCTGCTGCCATTTGAACCGCACCCGGAAAGCGAAAGAATAAGTGCAAAAATTATGGGCACTGTACTCTTTCGCAAAAAGATGCAGAATTTGCTTCCGATCCTCATAGCAAGCCGACATCAAGGATGCTCGAGAAGCCTGTCACTTCAAAAATATCCCTTACTTCCTTGGATGCTCCCTTTATCACAACAGCGTTATCACTTTTCATTTTCTTCCTTGCGGACAGAATTATTCTAAGCCCTGCGGATGAAATATATTCCAGATCCGAAAAATCAAATGTAAGCTTGCTCACTCCGTCAAATGACGAGTCCAGCTGGGATTCAAGTTCCGGCACCGTGTTTATGTCAAGGCGTCCTGCAATAGAAACTGTAAGATGATCACCGATCAGTTCCTTAGAAATTTGAAGCATATTTTCCTCCAATACATTTTTACTATTTCCCATAGATATATTTTATAATTTTTAGCACATTCCTACAATAATTCCTCCGCCGAGGACAATATCGCCATCATAAAGAACTGCCGACTGTCCGGGGGTCGCTGCTCTCTGAGGCTCATCAAATACTATCCTTGCATTTCCCTCATCCAGTATCTTAACCAGAGCGGGCTGTTCCCTGTGCCTGTAACGTATTTTGGCGCTGCACCTGAACTCTTCTGCGGGTGCCCCTCCCGTAATCCAGTGAAAATCCCTGACCTTGACCTGTCTGCTGAAAAGGTCCTTATCATCAGCCAGGATCACCCTGTTATTCTCTGCATCAATTCTAAAGACATACAGCCTTCTGTCTGCAGGTATTCCAAGTCCCCGCCTCTGACCAATGGTGTAATTGATTATTCCCTCATGCCTTCCCAGGACATTTCCATCAAGATCCACAAAATCACCCTTGGGATAATCATGGTTCCTGTATCTTTTTATCATGCCGGCATAGTCACCGTCAGGCACAAAGCAGATGTCCTGGCTCTCCTTCTTATGGGACGTGACAAAACCGTTCTCGTCGGCTATCTGCCTTACTCTCGTCTTCGGAATATCCCCCAGGGGGAAAAATGTGTGAGAGAGCTGTTCTTCGGTCAGGTCGTACAGCACATAGCTCTGATCCTTGGACAGGTCAAGAGCCTTTAACAGATACATGTGTCCGTCTCTCTCTTCAATCCTTGCGTAGTGCCCGGTCACGATATTCTCGTATCCCAGTTCTACGGCTTTCTCATAGAGAAGATCAAACTTAAGGTAGCGGTTGCACCTAATACAGGGATTGGGTGTTTCCCCCTTCTCATAGCTGCACACAAAGGGCTCTATCACCTTCTGCCTGAACTCTGCCTCATAGTGGTAGATATTGTAGGGAATCCCTATCTTATCACAGACAGCTCTGGCATCCTGCGTGTCATTAAGACTACAGCAGCTTCCGAACAGGTCCTCGCCAATCATGTCGTTTTCATAGAGCCTCATTGTGCATCCCATGCACTCAAAGCCCTTCTCTTTCATGATGTAAGCAGCCACAGAGCTGTCAACTCCGCCGCTCATGGCTATCAAAGCTTTCTTCATTGTAAATACTCCATATACTTAAAAAGCGCCTCGCAGCAAGAGCGAGGCGCTACATTCATTACGGTTTATGAATTAAGTTTCTTAATGATCTCAGGAAGAAGATCATCTACTTTATCATTGTCAAGCTGGCAGGTTCCGGCATTGGCATGACCTCCTCCGCCGTACTCAAGGCACAGATCGCCGATGTTGAAATCAGACGCCTTATTGATGATTGACTTTCCGATCATAACTGCCGTGTTCTGCTTCTTGAATCCCCATGCAACATGAACCGAGATCTCTGCCTCAGGATAAAGAGCATATACCATAAATCTGTTGCCGGCGTAGATAACATCTCCTGCTGCCTTCTGGTCAACCACAACAACCTTGCCTTCCATGTGGGAGATCTCTTTGAGCTGTTTCTTGAAGAGCTCTGCCTGTTCCATATACAGGTCAACCCTCTCCTTGACATCGGGAAGCTCAAGCACATCCTTGATGTCATGATTAACACAGTAGCCGATGAGCTCCATCATCAGATCATAGTTGGATATTCTGAAATCGTGGAATCTTCCAAGACCAGTCCTTGCATCCATGAGGAAGTTCATCAGAACCCAGTCCTTGGGATCAAGGATCTCTTCTTCCGTGAAGTCAGCAGAATCGCCCTTATCAACAGCCGTCATAATCTCATCGGAAATCCTCTTGAGGTCGTAGCCGGCTTCCTTGTAATAGTTATATACAACCCTTGCGGCAGACTTGGCATATCCATCGATGTGCCAGTTGTCATTGTTCTTCATATCCGCATTTCTGGTCAATTCGGATTCATGGTGGTCAAAGCACATGAACACTCTGGAATCATAAGGCAGATTGGTAGTTATATCATTGCCTGAAAGCTCTACCTTCCCATCCTGTACATCCTTGGGATGAACAAACTTGATCTCTTCTATCAGGTCACATTCCCTAAGGATCATCGCGCAAACCAAACCGTCAAAATCACTTCTTGTTACCAGTCTCATCTTATCGCTCATATTGCCCCCGATCAGAAAAAAATTTACGTATCCTTATATAGTATATCACTATAATATGCAAAGGCGAAATATCGCAAAAAATAATTTTATATAAAAATTATTTTTCAGCTCCGGGAAAGATTTATCCACTCTGATAAAGACAGCGGCTCGTAGTCCGACCTCTTGCAGAAGCAGTTGATCATATTGCAGGGGATAAAAGACGTATGCTCACCATGGATAGGAGTATACTCGGTCTTTCTGATCATATCTATGAACTTTCTCATAAGAGTTTCATCCCTGGTCTCATGAACATGACCGTAGAGCATGTAAGTCCTGGGGTCACCGTTTTTCTTAAGCCTGTACTGCCCATTGTAGAAGGGAATCGGGTAATGGCAAAGGACCACCTTTCTCTGGGAATCCGCTATCTCCCTGTAGCTGTCTATCCACTCAAACCTTGACTTGTCAAAATCAGCTGCATCAAGATATTTGTCGTGGTTCCCCCTGATGAGGCATATCCTGCCCTTAAGAGTATCTAAAAGCTCCATCGTCTCTTTGGCTTTGCCAAGGGAAAGGTCTCCGATAACTATGACCGTATCCGTCTTCTGGACCTTGTCATTCCATTTTTTAATCATGTGATCGTTCATCTCTTCCACTGATGAAAAGCCGCGCATATCCATCTTGGTATTGAGGGCGCTGTGGAAAAAATGACAGTCTGCTATGTAATAGATCATTTCAGGTACAATCCCGCTCCGTCGTCATGGAGGAGCTTATCAGCCGTCTGGTCAGCCGCAGTTGTTGCAAGTTCGTCGCATCTTTCGTTCTCCGGATGGCCGTTGTGACCCTTGACCCATATCCAGGATATCCTGTGCGGGCCTGCTGCCTTTATAAGCCTTTGCCACAGCTCAACATTCTTAACCGGCTTTTTGCCTGCGGTCTTCCATCCGTTTCTCATCCAGTTGTCTAACCACCCCTCATTGAATGCACTGATCACATACTTGGAATCAGAGTACATTTCTACTTCGCAGGGGCGGTTCAGATTCTCAAGTCCCACTATTGCCCCCATGAGTTCCATGCGGTTGTTGGTGGTCTTATCGTAACCGGCGCTTATTTCTTTTTCATGGGTTTCTCCCTTTGAGTCGATATAGCGCATCACAACGCCGTATCCTCCGGGGCCGTCAGGGTTGCCCCTGGCCGATCCGTCCGAATATATACTAACTTTCATAATCAGTCACCCAGGTTCCGTTTCTAAGAAATCCGTCAGCCATATTCTGAGCATCTGTGACAACACTGTTGTCATATCCAAGTACCCCAAGAAGCTTAATGGCATTTCTCGTAGTTGCGGGACCTTCCTTAATCTTATAGTCAAAGTGAACGTCGTTATCTGTCACATCTCCCTCAAAGTGATAGATGTCGTAGAAATCTTTAAGAAGAGAAGTCAGCTCGATGTCATGTGTTGCTGCAAAACACTGCACGTGGTCAAGAGACAGCTTCTTAAGGATCTGCGTTGATGCCGCTATCCTCTCCACCGTGTTGGTGCCGCGAAGGACTTCATCCACAAAGCACAGCACCTGCTGCCCGCTTTCGGCTGCCGCATCCAGTATCCTCTTGATGGACTTGATCTCAACTATGTAGTAGCTGTCCCCCTCAAAAATGTCATCCTTGAGAGCCATTGAAGAATAGATGCGATAGACCGGTGCCCGGTAAAAAGAGGCAAGGGCCGTGTGAATGGACTGTGCAAGGATAGCATTGATGGCGCAGGACTTAAGGAAGGTTGATTTTCCCGAAGCGTTGGAGCCGGTAAGAAGAACACCCCTCTTGGACTCAATGTCATTGGCAACCGCATCCCTGATAAGGGGATGGAAGAGCTCTTTTGCGCAAAAAGAATCCCCTGTCAGAACCGGCACACAGCTCTTCCCTTCAAAGGATGCCCTGAAGCACGCTGCAGAGATTGCAGCCTCAATTCTTCCTGTTATCTCAAGTATCCTGTCAAGCTTGTCTTTCCTTCGCAGGATCTCCTTGTACATCTGATTGAACTTGATTATGTCTGCGTGAGTCACCATTCTGATATAGTCCATCAGAAGGTCTGCAGGGTTGCCTACCGAATTCATCCTTGTTGGTGCGAGAAGAATATCCGCAAAGGCCCTGAAAGACGAAAACTCCTTGGATATCTCAGTAAGTTCCCTTACATCTTCGGCAAAGACCTCATCAGTTATACCCCTGAAGCTGTCTATACTCTTAATGACCCTCATGATATAGCCGTAGGTCACAAGATATGGGTCGATATCGCTCTTAATCCTGAAGTAGGTAAATATCTGAAAGAGCATGATCGCAATGAGCACAAAGAATCCGGCTGTGAAATTAAAAAAACAGAGCACAATAGCCAGAGCCATCAGTACAAGTGCAGCAATGTGCCTTCCGTTAGCGGTATCAACTGCCTTCTGAAGGTAATCGATATAGTCGTAAATGGAATACTTGCTGCTCTTTCCGATATCTGAAAAGATCACCTGCATCTTAAGACGCATATCGCCGTTATCCTGAAAGAACTGTGTCTTCTTCTCAAAGTCCTCAAAATCATCAGCCTGCCTGGGAGTCCTGAGCATATAGTAGAGGTACTCATCTCCTGCTGCAGACAGACAGTAGTTGACTCTGTCATAAACACTGTCCATATCCAGGTCATTCCAGGTTATGTCATCTATCCGGAAACCTTCTTTATGATTTCTGTAAAAGCCGCTTATGTGCTCTCTCTCTCCGCTCTTACATCTGATATGCGGCGCAGAGCCGTATTCCTTTTTGAGTCTGTTTATAAGATTCTTCCGGGCATTGGCCTTATCCCTTAGTCCCAGGACGAAGGCGATGACCATGACCGCAAGAATAATAAATATGATCGTAAAAAAATCCATATGTCAGCCGTATATCCTTTTACTGATTTCTTCTGCCTTTTTGTAGATGTCGTCCGGCTCCGCGCCTATATTAAAGGTTCTGTTCTCATAGCGGATGATACCTCCTATCATGGTCATCATCACGTTGTCCTTGGAACCGGAATATACGATATTCTTGGGGATATTGTTTATCGGCTGCATATTGGGCCTGTCCATGTCAAGCATGATGATGTCAGCCTTCTTGCCGGCCTTCAGGCAGTCGCAGTCGTCAAGTCCCATCGCATGCGCGCCGTTGACGGTTGCCATCTTCAGAACTTCCATGGCATCAACCGCACCGGCATCCATATTCTTAAGCTTGGCAAGTCCGGTAACAAGGAACATCTCCCTGAACATGTCGAGGCAGTTATTGCTTGCAGGTCCGTCGGTTCCGATGGCTACAGGTATACCCTTTTCAAGGTACTCCCTGATGGGTGCTATGCCGCTTGCAAGCTTGGTGTTGGATCCGGGATTGGTCACGGCAAAGAGACCTCTCTTTTTCATGATCTCTCTGTCACGGTCATTGGTCCAGACCAGGTGATAACCGCCTCCTCCGTACTCGAAAAGTCCGAGGCTGTCAAAGAATTCTATAGGGGTAAGTCCGTATCTTTCCATACACTCTTTGGTTTCGGACTCGGTCTCCTGTATGTGCGCCCAGAAGGGTGCTTTGTACTTTTTAACAAGCTCAGCGCACTTCTCAAGAAGCTCCTTGGAGCAGGTGTACTCCGCATGAACGCCAAGGATAAAGGAGTTGTACTCATCCCTTCCGTTGAGGTCGTTGTAGTAGTTCTCTAAAAGCTCCACCGACTGGCTGAAATTGTTGACACAGCTGGTCTGAACACACCTCATGCCGCAGTCCCTGAATGCATCTGCAACCGAATAGGGTGTGAGATACATCTCAAAGACCGATGTGATGCCGCTTGTAAGGTACTCCATTATGGATATCTTGCTCAGGTGGTAGATATCCTCCGCTGTCATTTTGGCTTCTACAGGGAAAATCTGATTGCCAAGCCAGTCCTGCAGCGGGAGGTCGTCAGCCTTGGACCTCATAAGGGTCATGGCAGAATGGGTGTGGGCATTCTTAAATCCGGGCATAAGAAGGTTCTTGTGGCAGTCCCTTTCGCTGTCCCAGGAAGGTATCTCACCCTGATGAAGGCGCATATATTCCGAAGCCTCATCAGCTGTTCCAACAAAGAGTATCGAGTCACCAGAAACCCAGACTTCACCCTCGAACACCTCTCTGTCATCTTCCATTGTCAGTATCCTGGCATTGTGAAATCTTATATTCATAGTCTGTTCTCCTCCTGGTCAGAGACGTCAAACCTCCTGATAGATTCTGTCACAAGCTTTGTGAAAAGAGGGGCTGCCTTGTCCGCAGCTTCCTGAACCTCCTCATGGCACAGAGGCACATCGCTTATTCCTGCAGCAAGGTTACTGATGCAGGAGACGCCGCAGATCTTCATGCCCATGTGGTTGGCTGCGATTGCTTCGTTGACGGTACTCATTCCGACAGCTGATACGCCAAGTCCCTTTAGGAGTCTGATCTCAGCCGGAGACTCAAAGGAAGGACCTGTGAGCTGGCAGTATACGCCCTCCTGAAGTCTGATACCATTTTCTCTCGCAACGCCCCTTATGATATCCTGAAGGTCCCTGCTGTAAACTTCCGACATGTCAGGGAATCTTGGTCCGAGTTCATCGATGTTAGCCCCCTTAAGCGGGTTCGGAGCAAATATGGAAACATGATCTGTTATAAGCATCAGATCACCTGCGGCAAAACCGTCGCCCAGACCGCCGGCTGCATTTGTGAGAAACAGGATCTTTGCTCCAAGCATCTTCATAAGCCTTGCGGGAAGCACAACATCAGAGATGTCATACCCTTCATAGAAGTGCACTCTGCCCTTCATGCAGACTATTTTTTTGTCATCCAGATATCCGAAGATGAACTTCCCTGCATGTCCCGGAACTGTTGAGACAGGAAAGCCTGGTATATCGCTGTAAGAAATCTCTTTCTCTATTCTGATGTTATCTGCAAATGCACCAAGTCCCGATCCCAGAACCAGTGCCACGTCAGGTACAAAGTCTGTCACCTTCCTGACCGCATCTCTGCATTGTAAAAGTTTCTCATAAACTGAATTAGCCATTATATTACCCCTTTTCTATAAATTTTCCAGTTATCATTCAGTATATCACATAACAGCATCTTTTTCCCCGGACGTGAGTGTAATGAGCTCCGGGTTGATAATGGTTCCAATAAGCACCGGCTCCATCGTGTTCTTGGCGGCGTGCTCAAGAGCTTCCTTCATCCCGCCACGCAAAAACCTTGTAACTATTGCCGACTCAAAGCCGGCAAGTTCAGTCAGGGAAAGCTTTTTTATGGTATCAAGAAGCATATCCGTGCCCGGCATCTCCGACATTCTTATCTCTATCCCTGAGGGAATAAGCAGGGAGTCTGCGCCGGTTCCTGGCAAGCCCCCTCTCTCATCCTCGAAATGGATGTTAAAGGATCTGATGCAGGTCTCCTCAAGAAAGTATATGTCGTTTCGAAGGACGATCCGATTGTACTCATCCCTTGTGCAGACGCTCTTTACCGCCACCTTGTAGTTCTCGCCGTGAACATTTATATCGCCCGGATAAGTCCTTCCTCCAAAGCCGCACCGAAGTCTGTATATGACTTCACCCTCGTAGATATCGATGTAAAAAGCATTGTCATCAGTGTATCTGAAGCCGATGCTCCTCATTCCGTCGGTGAAATTGTTGTGGACGATCTGCATCAAAAGAGGCATTATCCCGACGCCCGACGGGTCTATGTCATACTTAAAACCTGACAGTCTCTTAAGGAATGCATTAATAAAGCCTGCGTCGTCTCTGTTTGATAAAGAGGTGCCATCACCTGAGAAAAGGCGCCTCCTTGCACCTGTCGTTACATTCTTTTTCCTGCAGGAGCCGGTTGTCATGGCTACCTGTCTGTTTTTCCAGCCGCCGCCTGTTATTACAGGCCGGTCCGCAGTATCGTTGCCAATGCGCCTGCAGATACCGTCGAGAAGGTTTCGGGCTTTGACATCATCCGGAAGCGGGCTGTCACTTACATCTATTTTTTTCATCATCTCACGGATTCTCACCGCCATGGAACTTGTCTGAAACACATCCGAATTGCCGGCATTGGTCACTATCACCATGTCCACATCCGGATACACAAACACGTTCTGCCCCATCATCCCATTAAAAGAGTAGGATCCGTGCCTGTCATTGTTGATCCAGATCTGATAGCCGTAGTATCTGTTGCTGTCATCTCCCGTCTCGATCTGAAGCGCCGTGGATTCCACAACCCACTGCCTCGGAATGATCTGTCTGCCGCCCCACATTCCGTTGTCAAGATACATCTGTCCTATCCTGGCCATATCCTCTATTCGCATATAGAGCCCCCAGCCGCCGAGCGTGATGCTCTGAGGACAGCTCTCCCACAGGACTCTCTTGATGCCCATGGGGTCGAAGATTCTCTCTTTGCAAAAATCAAACAGGGTCTTACCTGTGATCTCCGTGACAATTGCGGAGAGCATATAGGAATTCATGCTGTTGTATTCAAATCTGGTCCCGGGGTCAAATTTCTGTGAGGCCTCAAAAAAGCTCTTCCGCCAGTCATTGCCGCTAAGTGCCCCGGCCTCATTGAAGTCGACACCGCTTGACATGTTGAGAAGGTTTCTCACGGTGATCGGCTTTTTGATTCTTGAAAGCGTGCCCATCCTGGCTCCGAAGATATCGCTTAACCTGTCTTCAAGAGAGAGCTTTCCCTCATCGATCAGAAGTCCTATCGCCATAGATGTAATGCTCTTGCACATTGAGTAGGTAACGTGCCACATGTCCATGTCAAAGGGATCAAAAGCGCACTCGCAGATGACCTTCCCGTGCCTTAAGCACATGAACCTGTGCATCCTGCATTTTTTATCCTCAGAAAGACCTCTTAAAAGTTCACTAAAAAAAGCAGAACTTACGCCCTGCGACTCAGGAGTTGCTCTGTTAAGAGGCTCTTCATCCGGGAAGGGGAGAGCACTAAAAGCCTTCTTCTGAGGTTTGTAATCCACCTTGCTTATCTCGCCGGTCTGCCTTCCTACCAGCTTCATAAGCAGCTCTCCCACGTATAGTTCTGCTCTTGGCATATCTGTATTCCTCTCACTTATCCTCTAGTGCACGCATGGAATTGAGGATGGCAATGACTGCCACTCCCACATCCCCGAACACGGCAAGCCACATGGTGGTAAGACCAAGGGCTCCAAGGATCAGGATGATCAGCTTTACAGCCAGTGCAAATACAATATTCTCCTTGACAATTCTAACGGTCTTGCGTGCAATCTTGATGACTGATGAGATCTTATTGAGGTCGTCGTCCATTATTACGATGTCAGCTGCCTCGATGGCGGCATCGCTTCCAAGGCTGCCCATGGCAATTCCCACATCCGCTCTCATCAGGACCGGCGCATCGTTGATACCGTCACCAACAAATGCAAGTCTGTTACCATTATCGCCTCTGTCCAGCATTTTTTCAACAGCTGAAACCTTGTCTGCAGGGAGGAGTCCTGCCTTCACATCATTTATTCCCACCTTGTCAGCAACGTGCCTTGCAATATCTTCGTTGTCTCCGGTGAGCATTACAGCCCTCTTTACTCCGATAGCATAAAGGGATGCTATTGCCTCTTTTACTCCGGTCTTGATCTGATCTGCAATAACAATGGCGCCCATATATGTTCCGTCATAAGAGACGTATATAACTGTCCCTGCGCTCTCATCGATAAGGCCGATGGATGCCGGTACATCTATGAGTCTGCTGTTTCCAAGCAGCAGCTCCTTGCCGTTGTAATATGTGGAAAGTCCCTTTCCCGGGACCTCCCTGGTCCTTGAGTTATCAATGGGAGCCGTGTCAGGTGCTGCGGCGTTTTTCTCAGTGTAACACTGGATAATGGACCTTGCGATCGGGTGATTTGAAAAAGCTTCACCTGCAGCTGCCATAGTCAGAAGTTCTTTTTCCGAAATACCTGATCCCGAAGCGGGGATAATCTCAGATACCCTGAACTCACCTCTGGTGATGGTCCCTGTCTTATCAAATACAACAGTATCTATAAGGGCTGCAGCCTCAAGGAAATTGCTGCCCTTTACAAGTACGCCCTTCCTGGAAGAAGCACCGATACCTCCGAAGAATCCCAGAGGAACCGAGATAACAAGGGCGCATGGACAGGATACGATGAGGAATATGCAGGCTCTTCTGATGCTGTCAGAAAACGGGATCTGTCCAAAGAGCGGAGGGAGCACTGCAAGAAGCACTGCACCTATTGTGACAACCGGTGTGTAGTATCTTGCAAACCTGGTGATGAAATTCTCCATCCTGGACTTCTTATTGCTGGCATTCTCTACAAGCTCAAGGATCCTTGCAACAGTTGAGTCCTCATAGGCCTTGTCCACTCTTATCTTGAGGATTCCCTCTCCGTTTACGCATCCGCTTATCACTGCGTCGTTCTTCTGAACGCGCCTGGGTACGGACTCTCCGGTAAGGGCCGCAGTGTCCACAAAGGACTCTCCCTCTGTTACAGTTCCGTCCACAGGGATCTTCTCGCCTGCCCTTATGAGAAGAAGGTCGCCGACACTGACTTCCTCCGGATCCACTTCGCTTATGGAGCCGTCCTCGGCTATCAGATTGGCATATTCCGGAGCAATACTCATCAAATCTGAGATTGACTGTCTGGATTTTGCGACAGCAACACTCTGGAACAGTTCACCCACCTGATAGAAAAGCATGACTGCCAGTGCTTCGGAGTATTCCCCGATCCCAAAGGCGCCAAAGGTTGCGATCATCATCAGGAAGTTCTCATCAAATACCTGTCCGTGGCTGATATTTATGACTGCCTTTCTTATGACGTCGTAGCCTATGATGATATACGGAACCAGGAAGATGGCTAACTGCAAAAACCACGGAAGCGGGCTTAAGATGCCAGTCTTTTCAAGTACCATCAGCACTGCGAACATACACAGTACAATGAAAATTCTGTTTCTTACTTTCTTTTGTTTTTTGGTCATGGTAGTGCCTCCAAAGACGTGAAATTCAGGTCTACGTCCCCGGTATCAGCCGATCTCACAGTCCGGCTCAACCTTTTTGCAGGCCTTTACCGCATCGTCAAATACTTTCTCAAAAATGTCATCGGCAGCTTCAAGTGTAAACTTCTGGGTCATGAAATTAACCCTTGCGCTTACAACGCCCTCGATCTTCTTAACAGCATCCTCCATCTTGGCTGCACAGTTGGCACAATCAACCTCACACTTAAATGTCTTTTTCATAGTCTTTTCCACCTTTCTCTTCTGATATTCTCTGTCATTCTTCAATATGGTTCAGTCCCTGGTCAATTATGGTCCTCACATGATCATCGGCCAGGAAATAGATGATCTGCTTGCCCTCGCGCCTGTTTCCCACGAGCTTACTCTGCTTGAGTATCCTGAGCTGATGGGATATTGCAGACTGGGTCATCTCAAGGCTCTCTGCTATATCGCAGACGCACATCTCCTGCTCAAAAAGCGCAAACAGGATCCTTATCCTCGTGGAGTCTCCAAAGACCTTAAACAGCTCCGCCAGATCGTAGAGTTCATCCTCATCCGGCATCTGCCTCTGTGTCTTAAGAACCACGCCGGCGTGTCTGTGAATCTCATCACAGTGTTCCACATCACTTATCGCCATAATTCCGGCTCCTTTCTGTGAACCTAACTCTTTTCATCATGAGCTTCATATAGTCCAAACAAAAAATAAACGTATGAACATCTGCTCATACGTTTAATATATACATACATATATATTTTGTCAAGACTTACTGCTACCATTCAGAGATTTTCCGCCTTCGTTATACTTTTGCCTCAGGCACCGGGCAGTGCCTTCCCCGTTTTAATGGATTGTAGCAAATATAGATCCGCTGACAAGGGCTGCCCGAGCATATACTCAGGCAGCCTTATGCTCTGTGAAGACTTTCAGTGAATCCGTAAGATGCTGATGATGTACGCTTGTCGCATCAAACCTGACGGAAGAAAATGCAAACTGCATGATAGGGCCTGTGGCAATCGCACAGATAAGTGTACCTATACCCACAGGACCTCCTAAAAGATATCCGACCAATGTAGCAAGACTAAGAAGAGTTATGCTCACAACTCCGATAGGTGTCTTCCCTGCCCTCTTTGTCAGAGCAACAAGAAGCGTATCCCTCGGCCCGCAGCCAAGTGAAGCGCTCATGTATGTGTACTGGGTGTATGCCATGATAAAGAGGCCTATGACCATACAGATTATACCCGAAGAAGGGGAGCTGCACTTAGGTACAGCTCCTATCCTGTTAAAGAAGTCAACTGACTTACCCACCACAAAGGCGTCTATGAACATTGCTATCCCGATCGGCTCTTTAAGAGCAATGTCAATTCCAAGGATCGCGTAGGATACTGCCACCGAAGCTGTCCCATACAATATGCCAAGACTCTTTGAAATCCCCAGGTTCAGCACATCCCATGGACCGGCCCCAATATCAGCCTGTATCGTCAGGTATACACCAAAGCCGTTTATAAAAAGACTTACTGCAGCAAGTACCATGTTCCTGATAATTGCACCCGCTGTGCGGTTTTCCATCAATTGCTTATTGTTAAACATCTCTTTCTCTTTTCTGTAGCGCTGAAAATATCTTTCACTGCCCAGGGCCGGGTGGATTTCACATATTCATAAGATCAAAGATACTCATCTGGTTGGACTCGGGAAGGTCACCCAAGAGCCCCATGTCTGCCATCTTGTCGATGACCGTCTGAGGACACTTGGTTCTCTGACGGAAGTCATCCCTTGAAAGGAAGGGGCCGTCCTTGGCAGCTTCAACTATCTGGTCTGCCGCCTTCTCACCCATGCCGTCAATACTGGTAAGGGACGGCATAATCTTATCTCCGATGACCTGGAATTCCCTTGACTTGACCTTGAAGATGTCGATTGGAAGGAACTCTATCCCCCTCTCATACATCTCCTCAACCAGTCTCATATCTCCAAGTTCAGCCTGCTGCGCATTGGAGAGTTCGTCCTTTTTGTTCATGTATTCCTTCATGATGCTGCGCAGGTGGTTCTCGCCCTGGCACATGTGCTCGTAGTTGAAGGCCTTTGCCCTTATACTGAACCAGGCTGCATAAAATGCCTGTGGAACATATACCTTGAAGTACGCGATTCTCCATGCCATCATGACATAGGCTGCCGCATGCGCCTTGGGGAACATGTACTTGATCTTCTCGCATGACCATATATACCAGTCGGGAACACCGTGGTCAGCCATGTCCTTTTTCCAGTCTCCCCAGCTCGACTCCTTGCCCTTGGCTACCTTACCCTTTCTTACCGCCTCCATTATCTTGAAGGACTCAGACTTATCAAGTCCCTTCTGGATGAGGTAGATCATGATATCGTCACGGCAGCAGATACAGGTGTCGATCGTGGCCTTGCCCTCCTGGATCAGAGTCTGGGCATTGCCAAGCCACACGTCAGTTCCGTGGGAAAGACCTGAGATCCTGATAAGGTGCGAAAGTGACTTCGGCTGGGCGTCAATAACCATCTGCATGGCAAAGTCGGTACCAAACTCAGGAAGTCCCAGACACCCAAGCTTTGTTCCTCCGATCTGCTCAGGCTCAAGGTTCAGAGCCATTGTATTCATAAAAAGACTCATTACATTCTTGTCATCAAGAGGCACTTCCTTGGGATCAAGTCCTGTACAGTCCTGAAGGAATCTTATCATGGTGGGATCATCGTGTCCCAGAATATCAAGCTTTAAGAGGTTATGATCAATGGAGTGATAGTCGTAATGGGTCGTTATGGTCGCAGTAGTCATATCGTTGGCAGGATGCTGCACAGGACAGAAGGAATTGATATCCTCACCCACAGGCAGCACGATGATACCTCCCGGGTGCTGGCCTGTTCCGCGCCTTATCCCTGTACAGCCCTGAACTATCCTGTTAATCTCGCTCTTTCGCTTGCTCACTCCGATGCCGTCAAAATATTTTTTGACGAATCCATAAGCTGTCTTATCAGCAAGGGATGCGATTGTACCCGCTCTGAAGGTCTGGCCGTAGCCAAAGATAACCTCTGTATATTTGTGGGCTTTGGACTGATACTCACCGGAGAAGTTAAGGTCGATATCAGGCTCCTTGTCGCCCTTGAATCCAAGGAAGGTCTCAAAGGGGATATCAAATCCGTCCTTGTTCATCATGGTTCCGCACTTGGGACATCTCTTGTCAGGCATATCACAGCCTGAATTACCGCCGTATGCAAGGACCTCCTCGGAATCAAAGTCACTGTACTTACAGCTCGGGCACACGTAGTGCGGGCTTAAGGAATTAACCTCCGTTATTCCGGAAGTAAAAGCCACAAAGGATGACCCTACGGAGCCTCTGGATCCAACCAGGTATCCATCCTCGTTGGACTTCCATACCAGCTTCTGGGCAATGATATACATAACCGCGAAACCGTTCTTGATAATGGAGTTAAGCTCTCTTTCAAGCCTCTCCTTAACGATCTCAGGCAGCTCTTCACCATAAATCTCATGAGCCTTGTCGTAGCAGATCTTGGTCAGTATCTCATCACTGTTGGCGATGACAGGCGCACACTTGTCGGGACGCACAGGGGAAATACTGTCGCACATATCCAGTATCTTCCTTGTGTTGTCTATTACGATCTCCCTGGCTTTCTCTCCTCCAAGATAGTCGAACTCTTTGAGCATCTCCTCGGTTGTTCTCAGGAAAAGAGGTGCCGGCTCCTCGTCGTCCATACCCTTTCCTGCCATTATGATAGTCCTGTATATCTCATCCTCGGGATTTAAGAAGTGGGCGTCGCAGGTAGCGACAACAGGTTTATTGAACTGTTCTCCCAGCTTAATTATCTCCCTGTTAAGATCTCTTATGTCATCGTCGCTGTTTACCTCTTCATATTTGGGCTTGTCAGAGTCCACCATGAAGTGATTGTTGGCGACAGGCTGTATCTCCAGGTAATCATAGAAGGACGCAATCCTTGCAATGTCCTCGGGTGACCTTCTCTCCACAACAGCATCGTAGAGCTCACCTGCACAGCAGGCACTTCCTATGATCAGACCCTCCCTGTATTTGATGAGTTCGCTCTTTGGTATCAGCGGGAATCTCCTGAAGTAATCAAGATGCGACTTGCTGACAAGTGTATAGAGATTAACTCTTCCAAGGGTATTCTTGGCAAGTATTATACAGTGGTTGCTTCTAAGGTGCCTTATCATATCAGGTGTGGGCTTACCAAGGATATTCACATCAGTAAGACTTGCTGCGCCCTTTTCCTTGAGCATTGGAAGGAACTTAATAAAGATCTCCGCAGTACACTCAGCGTCATCGACCGCTCTGTGATGATGCTCCAGAATGATATTCAGAGTCTTGGCTACCGCATCCAGAGTATGTTTGTTCTGAAGCGGGAAAAAGAACCTTGACAGCCACAGTGTATCCACAGTGGTGTAATCCACATCTATTCCGAGTTCCTTGCAGTTCTGGTTGATGAAGCTTATATCAAAGGCCACATTGTGTCCCACAAGAACAGCACCTTCACAGAACTCAACAAACCTTGGGATGATCTCATCTCTCGTAGGAGCATTCATGACCATCTCATCGGTAATACTTGTTATCTTCTCTATCCTGTATGGAATGGGCACCAGAGGATTGATGAACTCTGAGAACCGATCCACGATCTCGCCGTTTCTGACCTTCACGGCACCGATCTCGATTATCCTGTTCCTGATCGGAGAAAAGCCTGTAGTCTCAATATCAAATACGACAAATGTAGTATCGTCCAGGCTCTGTCCCTTGTCATTCACTACTATTTCTTTGAGGTCGTCAACCAAATAGGCCTCAACACCGAGAACCAGTTTAAAGAAATCCTGTCTCTCTATAGGCGGCTCCCCGGCCTCCTTGCGACGGGACTTTTCTCCCTTAAACAGATCTTCCCAGACGTGGTTGGCGTCTGTAAGAGACTGGACAACGCCGTGGTCAGTGATGGCAATCCCCGGCATTCCCCACTTGTATGCCTGTTTTACAATGTCGCTTACTTCGGAGACTCCATCCATCTCGCTCATCTTGGTGTGGCAGTGGAGCTCGACCCTCTTCACATCCGCATTGTCTTTTCTCTTGACGGTAAAGTCAGGTATCTTCTTGACACCCACAACCGACTGAATGGCCAGCTCATGGTCGAACTTGTCCATGGTGGCAATTCCCTTAATCTTCACGAACACACCGGGCTTGATGTCCTTGGTGATCTCAGGAACATCCTCGGTGCTCACAAACATCTTGATACCTATGGAGTCGGTAAAATCACTGATGGCAAAGATGAGAATGGTCTTCTCGTTCCTAATATCTCTCTTATCAAACTCAATAATCTTGCCGTGAACCGTAACCTCACCGATCTCACCCTCAAGATCTGAGAGCTTCATCGGCTCATCATCAAAGTCCCTTCCGTAGAGAACGTCAGGATTATCGGATCTTTTGTAGCTTCCGCCGAAATCTCTTTTGCCGAAGCTTCTGCCCTTTGAACCGGGAAGTGAAGGGGCCTTTTCAAAAGACTTACCTGAAAAGGCAGCCTTATTCGGAGCCGAAGCCTCTTTGGCAGCCTCCTTTTTCTCCTTCTTTTCTTCCTGCTTTTGTCTCTCCTTCTCCTCGATATCTTCGAGCTTTTTGGCTATTTCAAGAGACTCCTCGCTGTAATCGGGAGCCTTCTCGTCCTTTTCAATCTTGACATATTCAGGGGAAATGACTACAGAAAGGCCGCACCTTTCGTTGAAAATCTTATCCAGGTTCTTCAGAAGATCAGGAGCCTTCCTGCGGCCAACCACGCTGTCCTCAAGCTTTATTACAACGTTATCATCATCCGGATACGCAAAAGAAGCCGCGCGAAAAAGACTATACTCCATATGGTCATAGTCTTTCAGCTCCAGCTCGATACTCTCCCTGTATAAATCGAGAAGGTTCTTAGGCGTATACTGCGCCGAAAGCGAGAACTTCTCGTAGATCTTGATCGTTATGTCATTATCATTAAAGAGCTGCTTTTTGATGCAGCCCTCTGTCTTGACTATATCTGCCTTATCTATGAGCTTACTGCTCGATATATATATCCTTATAAAGTCCTGCTTTTTGGTTGCAGAGACTTTGGTAACTTCAGTCTGTTCCATGATCTCTCTCGTTGACCCCTCAAGAGACAGACCCGGAAATACATCAAAAAAACGCTTCCCCATTAATCTGTTTATCCTTATGAAACTAATTCCGACTAATTGCCCTGATCTCTAGTTCTTAGCGGCAAGAGCGTCAAGCTCGGCCTTAAGAGCGCCAAGAAGCTCATCCTCTTTGACTTTTCGGATGACTTCTCCTTTTCTGATAAGAAGTCCCTCTCCTATGCCTCCTGCTATTCCTATATCAGCTTCCCTTGCTTCGCCCGGGCCGTTGACAGCACATCCCATAACAGCGACCTTGATGTTGAGGTCATATCCCTGAACCATGTTTTCAACTGCATTAGCAAGTCCGATGAGATCTATGTTGGTCCTTCCGCAGGTGGGGCATGAAACAACTTCGATTCCGCCCTCTCTGATCCCAAGAGTCCTCAGTATGGTCTTGGCAGTCTTAATCTCTTCTACAGGGTCTCCAGAGAGTGACACTCTTATGGTGTCTCCGATTCCTTTGCTCAGGATAATACCAAGTCCGACCGATGACTTGATATTGCCGCCGTAAAGAGTTCCCGCCTCTGTTATACCCACATGAAGAGGATACTGGCATTTCTCTGCAAGAAGCTCATGTGCTTTCACGCAGAGCATGACATTCGACGACTTGATGCTCACAACGATGTTGTCATAGCCAAGATCTTCTATTATGCCGATCTTATCCAGAGCGCTCTCAACCAGTCCCTCGGCAGTGACACCGCTGTATTTCTCAACCAGTTCTTTTTCCAGAGAGCCGCTGTTAACGCCAACTCTTATGGGTATGTTCCTCTCTTTGGCATAGGAGACAACTGCTGCTATCCTGTCCTTTGAACCGATATTACCTGGGTTGATCCTTATCTTGTCCGCCCCGTTTTCTATGGCTGCTATTGCCATCTTGTAGTCAAAATGTATGTCTGCAACGATGGGGATATGAATCTGCTTTTTGATCTCTGAGAGAGCTTTTGCAGCCTCCATATTCGGAACCGTGCTCCTTATGATCTCGCAGCCAGCCTCCTCGAGTCTTAGTATCTGCGAAACAGTGGCTTGTACATCCTCAGTCTTAGTATTGGTCATGGACTGGATAAGTATGGGATTGCCGCCACCTATAACCCTGTCACCTATATGAACTACTTTTGTGTTGTCGCGATATGCCATAGTCTTCTCCTTATGAACACTGAGTGTTATCCGCCCGAATGCGGCCTGATCCGATTCACTTACCTCGTAAACTTGGTGATGTCGTTAAAGAGTACAAACACCATAAGTCCCATGAGGGCGATCATTCCAACCATATGTACAAAGCCCTCTTTCTCGGGAGGTACGGGCTTTCCGATTATCACCTCTATGAACTGGAACACCAGCCTGCCGCCGTCAAGAGCCGGAAGCGGCAGAAGATTCATTACTCCCAGGTTAACAGACAAGAGAACCGTGAGTGAAAGCATTGTAAGTATCACCGCAGATATTCCGTAGGGACGCACTTCCTCATAGGTGTCATCAACCATCTTGACCATACCCACAGGTCCGGACACGTCGTCCTTGGAAAGCTTACCCTTCACCAGAAGCGCAAGGCTTCTGTAAGTCGTCCTGAAGTAATATCTCACCTCATACCAGGCGTACTTAAGCGCCTCGGCGCCCTTTATCTCTCCGTACTCACCCATGTACACGCCCATGTAGTAGCGCTGGTCCTCTTCGCTGAACTTGGGGATAAGAGTTGTCTCGTGCCTTACTCCGTCCCTCTCATACACAATGTCCATTGGACTTCCCTCGGCAAACTGTGAGATCAGCGTGACCTCGCCGGACATGTACACCTTCTCTCCGTCGATGCTTATTATCTTGTCACCGGGCTGCATCCCTGCTTCCGCTGCTGCGGAATCCTCCGTCATCTTGTTGACTACCGGAAAGTTCCATGCCGAGAAACTTACAAGGATAACTGCCAGAATATATGCGATCAGGAAGTTGGCAAAGGGACCTGCAAAGAGAGTTGCTATCCTCCTCCATACCGGAGCATTTAAAAAGGACCTCTCATCGTAATCTCCCTTTTCCTCTGCGATCGGATCAAGGCCGTCAAAAACGCAGGCGCCTCCGATCGGAAGAAGCTTAATGCTGTACAGGGTCTCGCCCTTTTGCTTTTTCCAGAGAGTCGGTCCCATGCCGATAAAGAACTCATTGACCCTTATCCCGCCTGACTTGGCTATGATGAAATGTCCGAATTCATGGCTTGTAACCAACACTCCGAATATCAGTAAAAAAATAAGTACACTAACTATCATATCTTGATCAATCCTTATGTATTAAAACTGCAGGGAAGAGAGGAACTCATAGGTCTGTCTCTCCGCCTCGAGAATTGCGGGCACATCAGGGTTGTCCACCCTTTCGTGGTGATCCATTGCCCGCTCTATCATGTCATAAATCTGAAGATATCTGATATCTCCTTTTAAGAATCTCTTAACCGCCATCTCATTGGCCGCATTGAATACTGTGGGCATGCTGCCTCCTATCCTGGCAGCATCAAAGGCGAGCTTAAGGCCCTTAAATGTATCCGTGTCAGGTGCCTCAAAAGTCAGGCTCCCCAGTTCAAAAAGGTCAAGTCTCTTTTCAGCCATAGGCCTTCTGTCAGGATAAAACAGTGCATACAGTATTGGAAGCTTCATGTCCGGTACGCCAAGCTGAGCGATGACAGCTCCGTCCACAAACTGTACTGCGCTGTGAACTATGCTCTGGGGATGAACAACCACCTGAATGTTATCAAGTGACACGTCAAAGAGCCATCTGGCCTCCATGACTTCCAGTCCCTTATTTACAAGTGAGGAAGAGTCTATGGTCACCTTGGGACCCATGTCCCAGTTGGGGTGCTTCAGGGCATCGGCTGCAGTCATATCCTTAAGTTCATCTGCGTGCCTGCCCCTGAAAGGTCCGCCGCTTGCAGTCAGAAGGATTTTCTCCACCTTGTCCCGGGGCTCGCCGTTCAGCGACTGGAAGATCGCACTGTGCTCAGAGTCGACGGGAAGTATCTGTACATTCTTTGCCCTGGCAAGTGGCATTATTATATGCCCCGCACAGACAAGCGTCTCCTTATTGGCAAGAGCTATATCCTTGCCCTGCTCGATGGCTCTTATCGTAGGCCTTATTCCTATCATTCCCACAACTGCTGTCAGGACCGTGTCTGCCTCGGGAACGGAAACTATATCAAGAAGACCGTCCATTCCGGCAAACACCTCTACTTTAGTGTCGGCAATCCTATCCTTAAGCCTCCTCGCAGCCTCCTCGTCGTACATGCAGACATATTTGGGCTTAAATTCCCTTACCTGCTCTTCGACCTTGTCCACGCTCTTTAGAGCGGCGATTCCCACAACCTCCAGCTCAGACCTGTTGTTTCTGACCACATCAAGGGTCTGGGTCCCGATGGAACCGGTTGATCCCAGAAGTACTATTTTTCTCATATAAAGACCTCTTTTATTAAAAGATAAAAACCCTGCCCCTAAGTAAGCGCCTATATCAGCCATTCCATAGACTCTGACTTAAAAGCAGAGCGTTTTATAATGCAATTGTTCAGTTCATGAGCGGCACCAGTACTGCAGCCAGGAAATAGATGCAGGGTGTCACAAATATCACACTGTCGAACCTGTCCATGATTCCGCCGTGCCCGGGGATCACATTGCCATAATCCTTGATCTTGTGCTCTCTCTTTATTCCCGATGCAAGAAGATCTCCAAGCTGTGATATTATGCTCCCCGCAAAGGTGATAAGTACCAGCACCAGGATCACTCCCGTATCATGTGTGACATTCCTGCAGAGCACGTATCCGAAGACTAATCCCACCAGGACTGAACCCAGAATCCCGCCTATTGCTCCCTCAATTGTCTTCTTGGGTGAGAGCTGCGGCACCAGTTTGTGCTTGCCAATTGCTCTTCCCACAAAGTATGCACAGGTATCACATACCCATGCGATAAACGGTATCCATGCAAAGTAAATTCCCAGATGCCTGATCCTGAGAAGGTAGACAAAAGAGATATTGACGGGCGCATAGATAAAGCAGAAGAAACAGAAAACTGCCTGTGTACTTGTGAATCTCGGATAAGCCAGCACAAAGCACGCCATTATCAGAAAGAAAGCAAACATCAGGGAAAAGATGTAGTATCTGTAATCCCGGATGACGATCATCTGTATGTAATGTACAAAGATCGATACATATCCGCAGACTTCAAGAGGACTTATCTTCTTACCCTCTTCATGGACTCCCATGGCTCTTGAAAGTTCGAAGAAACCAATAAGGGATACCAGTAAAAGAGCTGCGGCAAGGATATATCCTCCCGGTATAAGAACTGCCGCCAGCGCGAGGGCTATGACAATTCCGCTGATCACTCTAGTTTTCAATGCAACATACCTACTTTTCTTTTAGTCAAATCTGATCGGTCTTAAGTCCTCCAAACTTGCGATTCCTTCCGGAATAGGACTCTACAGCCTTCATGAGCTCTTCCTTGTTAAAATCAGGCCACGCAACCGGAGTGTAATAGAATTCCGTATAAGCGCACTGCCACAAAAGGAAGTTGGAGATTCTCTGCTCATTGCAGGTCCTGATGAGAAGATCGGGATCAGGCAGGAAATTCGTATCCAGGTTCTCGGATATCATATCCTCTGTGATATCCTCAGGAGCTATCTCACCGCTCTTAACCTTATCAGCGATGCTGATCATACTTCTCCTAATCTCATCGCGGCTTCCATAGTTAATGGCAATAGTAAACGTAAGACCCGTATTGCCGGCGGTAGCTTCTTCAAGCTGCCTTATGGCATCCTGAATATCAGCAGAGAGCCTGGATCTCTCACCGATGACACGGCATCTTACATTATTCTTCATGGACTTTTTAATACTTGTTTTGAGGTAATTGCGCAAAATCGTCATGAGGGCAGAAACCTCTGCCTCAGGACGATTCCAGTTCTCTGTTGAAAACGCATATACCGTAAGATACCTGATGCCTATATCCCTCGCATCAACAAGGATATCTTCAACAGCCTTAGCGCCCTGCATATGTCCGTAGTTACGGGGCATTCCCTTCTGTCTGGCCCATCTTCCGTTGCCATCGAGAATGATCGCTACATGTGCAGGTATATTCAGATTTTCTTCCATAATTCCACCATAATTCCGGTCTGTGAAACAGCGACTGCAGTAATCCGGAAGGATTATACAGTCATGACCTCTTTGGTCTTCTCTTCCACAGCAGCATCGATATCTTTTACAAACTTGTCAGTAATCTTCTGAAGCTCTTCGTTGAGATCCTCGATCTCATCCTCCGAAACTTCAGTTCCTTTAAGCTTCTTGAAAGCATCATTGCCGTCACGTCTGATGTTTCTGACAGCGACCTTGCAGTCCTCACCCTTCTTGCGGATCTCCTTGGAGAGCTGTTTTCTGCGCTCCTCGGTAAGTTCCGGGAATACCAGTCTTATAACAGTGCCGTCATTGCTCGGTGTGATACCCAGATCTGAAGCCATGAGGGCTTTCTCAATATCCTTGATAAGGGTCTTGTCCCAGGGTGCGATCTGAATGATCCTGGCCTCAGGAATTGATACATTGCCCACCTGCTGAATGGGCGTGGGTGTCCCGTAATAATCAACCTTTATCTTGTCAAGAACATGGGGATTGGCTCTTCCTGCGCGGATCGATGCCAGATCGTCCTTGAGAAAATCATAGGATTTCTGCATTTTGTCGTTAAAGCTCTTCAGTCTTTCGTTCATACACTCATCCTCCTTAATACTGTATATAGTTTCAAGTTCTGTCTGACACTATCAATTAATCTACGGTCACTGTAGTGCCGTTAAAATTACCTTCTGCTGCATTCACAATGCTGTTCTCTTCCTGAAGGGCAAATACCCTCATAGGCACACGGTTGTCCCTTGCCAGAATTGATGCTGTCATATCCACAACCTGGAGATTCTGGGCAATGACATCATCAATAGATATGGTGTCATAGCGCTTTGCATCAGGATTCCTGGCAGGATCGCTGTCATAAACCCCGTCAATTGCCTTGGCCAGAAGTATATAATCGGCCTCAACTTCTATTGCGCGAAGAACAACTCCCGTATCCGTTGAGAAGTAAGGGTGTCCCGTTCCTCCTGCAAAGAATACGACCATGCCCTTCTCAAAATACTTGGATGCCCTGTCCTTGGAAAAGAGCTTGGTAAATGAACCGCACTCAAATGGCGTAAGTATATTGGTCATCATGCCTACGCTCCTGAATATCTCAGATACGTAAATGCAGTTCATGATGGTCGCCAGCATACCGATCTGATCTGCCTTGACTCTGTCTATAGCCTCACTGCTCCTGCCTCTCCAGAAGTTGCCGCCTCCGATCACGATTCCAACCTGAACTCCGTCATCGACAAGGGTCTTGACCTGAAGCGCAACCCTGCGCACAGTCTCCTCGTCAAAACCGGTCTTCTTGTCTCCTGCGAGTGCTTCTCCGCTGAGTTTTAATAAGATTCTCATATCGTCTCCATTTAATTATTTATTCTTGATGCCATCAAAGAACTCTGAAGGGTTGACATCAGCATAAGACTGTGAACACATACCCTCGATAACAGCACCGTTGTTGATCTGAACTGACTGGGACTTGATGTTGCCCATTACTATAGCTGTCGTATCAAGAACAACCGGTCCGTGAACGTCGATATCGCCCTTAACAGCACCTGCAATAACTGCGCTTGATCCAAAGATATTGCCGATAATAACCGTGCTCTGTCCGACCTTGACGCTGCCTTTGCTCTTGATCTCACCTGTGATCCTGGCTGACTCTGCATAAACCTCTGCTGCATCGGAGTCTCCGTTAATCTCTCCGGTCACACTGAGCTTGCCAAGACATTTGATGTTACCTGTGATCTTGCCGATAAGGTCCAGTGAACCTGTTGTTGCGATGTCGCCCTTTACTACCATTCCCTCGGTAATAACAGCCTGTTCATCTGTTGGTGTCTGATTCTCGAAATCCATTGTTCCTAATCCCCCGTTTTTAGTTATCTTTTCAGTTTCCTCATTGGTCTTTGCAACATAATTATCAATGTTGGCTGCACTTATTGCCTCTATGGCATTCTTGGGCTCATCATCGAAGATCTCCTCCTTGGTCTGCTCTTCGATCATCTGCTCTAAGTCCTCTTCCTTTTGGTTAACAGCTTCTGCGATCAGTTCATCGTTATATGCAAAAGAGCTCTCCTTAGCGGAAGCTGCAGCATTTTCCTCTGCCTCGTCATAAACTTCTGTTTCCTCAGGCTCTGCCTGGGACTCTGTCTCTTCCTCATCAAGTCTTATGTCGTCCAGGCGCTCAAGCATACTGCCCAGATCCACCGGTCCCTTATTCTCTTCTCTTACCTTGTCGTCATCGGCCCCTTCTGGCTCCAGCTTACCCTCAGGCATAAGAGTGTTAACAGCCTGGGAGAGATCGCTTTTCAGCTCGGAAAAAAAACCCATCTTGATATCCTCCGTTTAATCTATTAATTGCTGATATGTTGAACCGGTAACGTGTCATCAGTTATCGGAACTATCACTGTGTCATCCATAGCCTGGATTGCTTCAATGATCTCAGGCAACGCATCTACCGTGCTCTTCTTGTCTGCAGCATCATGCATCAGAATGATGCAGTGCTTGAACCTCGGAACATTGTTCACAATATTATTGTAAATCCTGTCCTTGTTGGCTCCGCTCTTGTCGTCTCCTGCGGACACATTCCAGTCAAAGTATGTAACCTCTGACTCATCAAGGCAGTTAATCAGTTCACTTATGTCCACCTTGGTGACTGTGTTGGAGCTTCCTCCGGGAAACCTGTAATACCTGGACCAGACTCCCGTAGTCTCATAGAGGAAGATCCTGAGCTTGTCAAGATCTGCCTTAAAGGAGTCCAGTGATGAATATATATCGCTGTACTTGTGGCTGTATGAGTGCATCCCAAGTGTATGCCCCTCTTCCACAATTCTCTTATAGGCGTCAGTGTATTTATTGCTTGCCTTGCCACACACAAAAAATGTGGCCTTCACATCGTACTGTGCCAGAATATCCAGTATCTCATCCGTATAGGTACTTGGTCCGTCATCAAATGTCAGATAGACATATCTCGTGCCCTCTATATCCTCAGGATTCTGAGCTCCGCTAACATCAACCGTAGCATAGTCTATATCCATCTCTTCAGCTGCGGGAGGCACTGCGTCTGAATCATCGGGTAAAGTCTCATCTCCCGACGCAAGAATATCCGTCTCACTGCCGTAGCGCTCTCTGTACCAGTCCAGATTCGCCTTGGCCTGTTCATATCTGACATTGAGCCTGTCATATCTGACCGCAAGTATAACACATATACATGTAGGGATCAGGCAGGCTGCTGCCACGGTTGTAAGTATTAGTCTTCGCAGATATCGGATACGTTTGCTGTACGTAACTTTTTCTTTCTTTTTATCCGATTCCATTACTTATACAATATCTCTTTCAAAAATTATTTACCGACGTATAGTATAGCATATAATCCCCGTCACAAAAAGCGCTAATTGCTTTTTAATGTAAGAGCTGTGCAAGTTCATCTGCTATGCGGTCCGCGACGAAAAGCTTGTATTCGTACCTGCTCTCCATGTGAGGGACGGTCATATGGTAAGCAAAACATCCCCCCGGCGTATCAATTGCAAAATATACTTCACCGGGGACTGAGTCCTCATTTTCAGGGTCTTTATTACCCATTGTCCCGGTAACACCCACTGCAAAGTCTGCAGAATAAGCCTTTTTGGCAGCTGTGGCCATTGCAAGTGCAGTCTCTCTTGAATAGACCCCGAAGCGTTCTATGGTCTGCCCGGGCACCCCATGAAGCACCTTGGCCTCATTGGAATATGTGACAAAAGCCCCCTTCACCACCGCCGATGATCCCTCTGTGTCAGTCAGAAGAGATGCGATAAGTCCCGCGGTGCAGCTCTCCATTGTAGTGATCTGGAGCTTTTTTTCTATCAGCGTCTGAGTTATGTGTCTGTACTTTAATGCTACTTTTTCCTGCATAAGCATCTTATTACCGCACTTTCCTAAATTTAAAAGAGAGGAAGCAAAGCATAAGCCTTAGCTTCCTCAACACTTATCTGATTATTGTCCGTCTTCTTTCAGCAGCTTCTCTATAGCGGTGAGCCTCACACATACAGTAAAGATGTCCATCGCAAGCCTCAAGTCATTGAGAGACGGGAATGTGGGCGCAATTCGAATATTGCTGTCATGAGGATCCTTGCCGTAGGGGTAGGTTGCACCGGCCTTGGTCATTGTAACTCCGGCCTTCTTGGCCCTGTCAACTATTGCCTTGGCACATCCGTCGGGAGCGTCAAAGCTTATGAAATAGCCGCCCTTGGGGCAGGTCCAGGTTCCGATTCCGCAGGGTTCGAGGTCTCTCTTCAGAATCTCTTCAACAGCCTCAAACTTGGGTCTGATGATGGCTGCGTGTTTCTTCATGTGCTCCTTGATGCCCTTGATGTCGCCAAAGAAGCGGACGTGACGCAGCTGATTGACCTTGTCGTGACCAATCGTCTGATATGTGAGCTGTGCCTTGATCTCCTCGAGGTTATTGAGAGATGTGGCAATTGCTGCAATTCCGCTTCCCGGGAAGGTTATCTTGGAAGTGGATGAGAATTTGTAAACAAGGTCCGGGCTTCCGGCCTTCTTGCACTCCTCGAGAATCTCAATGAGGTAATCCTGCTGTCCCTCGTAGAGGTGATGAACGCCGTATGCGTTGTCCCAGAAAATTCTGAAGTCTCTTGCCGCAGGACGAAGACGGGCAAAGCGTCTTACAGTCTCATCTGAATATGAGTAGCCCTGAGGGTTGGAGTACTTGGGAACACACCAGATTCCCTTTATTGACTCATCGTCAGCCACAAGCTTCTCGACCTGATCCATGTCGGGTCCTGTGGGTGTCATCTCCACAGGTATCATCTCGATGCCAAAGTACTCTGTGATTGCAAAGTGCCTGTCATATCCGGGTACCGGGCAGAGGAATCTGACCTTATCAAGCTTGCACCAGGGTGTGTTGCCCATGATGCCGTGGGTGTAAGCCCTTGATACGGTGTCATACATAACATTGAGAGATGAATTGCCATAGATAATGATGTTCTCAGGCTTGTTCTCCATCATGGCACCGATAAGCACCTTGGCCTCATGGATTCCGTCAAGGACTCCGTAGTTACGGCAGTCGGTTCCGTCCTCACATGAAAGATCAGCCTCAGAATTGAGGGCATCCATCATTCCCATGGAGAGATCAAGCTGTTCCCTGCAGGGCTTGCCTCTTGCCATGTTGAGGGAAAGCTCCATCTCCTGATACTTCTTATATTCAGCCTTGAGCTTGACCATCTCCTGTTCAAGCTCCTGACGGCTCATCTCTGTATACTTCCTGCTTGTTGTCTCACCCTTTGGCATTGTCGTGACTCCTCTCGATTTTAGCACTTTAATCTGCTGAAAATAATCTTTCTAAAAAATATAAAACAGCATAAAGAAAAATTCAAGAGAAATTACTTGGCAAGAACCATCATTATCTCATTGCTCCTTGCAATGAATTTGCCCATGGCCTCTCCCTCCAGCGGAGCATTCTGTATTCTTGCAAGGTCGTAGAGCTGCTCAAATATCATCCTGGTGTTGTCATCGTCGTCGTGTGAAAGTACATACTCAACAAGAGGATGTGATGCATTGAGTATAAGAGTCTGTCCCTCGTTACCGAAGTCTCCCATGCTCATTCCATTCATGGCGTACATCTTCATCATCTCAGCCATACGGCGTGACTGCTCGGATACTGTAAGGATGGATGAAGTCTTCTTATCCTTGAGTTTCTCAAGCTTAACAGTGAGCTTGTCATTCTTAAGAGCCTTCTTAACTCTCTCGGCGAGAGCCTTCTCTTTTTCCTCAAGCTCAGCTGCTGCCTTCTTGGAGGTCCTTGACTTGAAGGTGTCTGTAAGGTCCGCGTCTACTCTCTGGAAGTGGATGCCCTCGTTCTTGCGCTCAAGCTGCTCCATGAAAGGTACATCGATGTTGTGGTTCATAATGAAGGCTTCCATCTTCTGGGCCTTGAACATCTTGATGTACTGGCTCTGCTGCTGCTCATCTGTCACATAGTAGATGGTGCGTGGCTCTTTGTCCTTCTCCTCATCCTTGGAAGCCTCCGGCTCCGCAGGCTTGTCAGCATTCTTGTCATCTTTCACAGAATTGCCGTTCTCATCCACTACCTCTGCCTCTACCTTGTTGCCGTTCTCATCAACAGCTTCCTCTTTGGCTGCTTCTTCTTCAGCAGTCTTGTTGATCTGAAGGGCCTCGCTGGTT
The DNA here is from genome assembly GCA_946546925.1 of uncultured Butyrivibrio sp. Lineage (GTDB taxonomy): Bacteria > Bacillota > Clostridia > Lachnospirales > Lachnospiraceae > Butyrivibrio. Next base: position 436 of record CAMNOS010000007.1, on the reverse strand, counting down.
GTGAGATATTTGCCGTCAAGGTTCTTAAAGAGGATATAATCAGTCATCTTCTCGCAGAACTTGTCATCCCTGAGGCACCCGTACTTGATGAATGGGCTGATGTCATCCCAGTACTTGTCGTAGTTCTCCTTGTCCGTCTTGCAGAGACCTGCAAGCTTCTCTGCGACCTTCTTGCTGATATACTCTGATATCTTCTTTACAAAACCGTCGTTCTGAAGTGCCGATCTTGATACGTTAAGAGGAAGATCGGGACAGTCTATCACGCCCTTAAGAAGCATCAGATATTCCGGGATTACTTCCTTGATATTGTCGGCGATGAATACCTGGTTGTTGTAGAGCTTGATCGTGCCTTCAATAGACTCGAACTCCATGTTGATCTTGGGGAAGTACAGGATACCCTTTAAGTTGAAGGGGTAGTCCATATTCAGATGGATCC
>CAMNOS010000006.1 GCA_946546925.1 uncultured Butyrivibrio sp. | reverse complement strand
AAACAGCTCATTATCCTGGATATATACGAGAACAATGCCTATGAGATCCAACAGGAGCTGAAATACAAGTACCCCGACATGGATCTTGTGGTGCTCATAGCTTCAGTCAGGAACACCTTGAGGATCAACAGGATATTCGAGAAGTACAGACCTGACATCGTATATCATGCGGCAGCACACAAGCATGTGCCTCTCATGGAGGACAGTCCGAATGAAGCCATCAAGAACAATGTGTTCGGCACCTTTAAGACGGCCATGGCAGCTGCTACCAACGGAACCAGAAAGTTCGTATTGATATCCACTGACAAGGCGGTCAATCCCACCAATATCATGGGTGCATCAAAGAGGATCTGCGAGATGATAGTTCAGACCTTTAACAGGCACTATGACACCGAGTTTGTTGCGGTGAGATTCGGCAATGTCCTTGGGTCTAACGGTTCGGTAATTCCGCTCTTTAAAAAGCAGATAGCAGCGGGCGGCCCCGTCACCGTTACGGATCCGGAGATCATAAGATACTTTATGACGATTTCCGAAGCGGTGTCACTGGTGCTGCAGGCGGGAGCCTTTGCAAAGGGCGGCGAGATCTTCGTCCTTGATATGGGCGAACCTGTTAAGATACTTGACCTTGCGGAGAACCTTATCAAGCTCTCGGGATACAAGGTCGGAGAGGATATCAGGATTGAATTTACAGGCCTTCGCCCCGGCGAGAAGCTCTATGAGGAGATGCTCATGGATGAGGAGGGTCTGCAGGATACCGACAACAAGATGATCCACATCGGAAAGCCGATAGAACTGGATGAGATGAGATTCTTTTCCCAGCTTGAAAAACTCAACACTGCTGCAAAAGAGGAATCCCCGGACATCAGGGAGCTGGTTCAGGAGATCGTTGAGACCTATCACCCCGATGTCCACAGATACACCATGACCAGAGAGAGGAAGGCCGCTCTGGCAGAAACTGCACAGAAGATCAATTCGGATGTTTCAATCTGATTGAGGAAGGGAGAAATTATGGAGATCAAGCCCTTTGAGAAAAAAGTATGGCTGTCATCCCCCACAATGCACGGGGAGGAGCTCAAATACATGCAGGAGGCCTACGACACCAACTGGATGTCGACTGTAGGCGCCAATATCAATGAGTCGGAGAGGATGATATGTGAGAAGCTCGGATGTAAGGGAGCAGTAGCTCTTTCTTCCGGAACAGCTGCGCTCCACCTGGCAATAAAGCTTGCCGGCGAGAAGCTCTATGGGCAGCCTTCTGTTGGACACGGAGTGCTTGAGGGCAAAAAAGTCTTCTGCTCCGACCTCACATTTGATGCCACAGTGAATCCCGTGGCTTACGAGGGCGGCGAAGCTGTATTTATAGACACGGAATACGATACCTGGAACATGTCACCCAAGGCACTTGAGAAGGCCTTTGAGATATACCCTGATGTAAGACTTGTTGTCATTGCCCATCTGTACGGAACTCCGGGCAAAGTATCTGAGATAAGACAGATCTGTGACAGACATGGAGCTCTTATAGTCGAAGATGCCGCAGAGTCTCTCGGGGCAACCTACGATGGCAGACAGACAGGTACTTTCGGAGATATATGCGTTATTTCTTTTAACGGCAACAAGATCATCACCGGCTCCGCAGGCGGAATGCTCCTTACAGATTCACCTGAGGATGCTGACAAGATAAGGAAGTGGTCCACCCAGAGCCGCGAGGATGCGCCCTGGTACCAGCATGAGGAGATGGGCTATAACTACAGGATGAGCAATGTGATAGCCGGTGTCATAAGGGGGCAGATTCCGCACCTTGAGGAGCACATCGCCCAGAAGAAAGCCATTTATTACAGATATAGAGAGGGGCTTAAAGATCTTCCCGTCAGGATGAATCCCTTTGACGAGAAGAGATCGGAGCCAAACTTCTGGCTCTCCTGTATCCTTATTGACAATGATGCGATGTGCAGGCAGGTGAGAGGTGAAAAGACAGTACTGTATGAGACGGAGCCGGGTAAGAGCTGTCCTACAGAGATCTTCGAGACTCTCGCCAAGTACAATGCTGAGGGAAGACCCATCTGGAAGCCCATGCACATGCAGCCGATATACCGCATGCACGGTTTTATTACGGATGACGGCTCCGGAAGAGCAAGGAGCAATGCCTACATAGACGAGGGAAAAGTGCCTGATGTCGGAATGGACATATTTGACAGGGGACTTTGCCTTCCAAGTGACAACAAGATGACTGCTGACGAGCAGGATGTCATCATTGAGATAATAAAGAGGTGCTTCAGGTAAAGAATGTACAAAAGGTTTATAAAACGACTGTTAGACATTTTAATATCTCTTGTTATCCTTGTACTCTTTTGCTGGCTGTACCTGATACTTGCACTTCTTGTCAGGGTTAAGCTGGGAAGCCCGGTGCTCTTTAAGCAGCCCCGCCCCGGAAAAGATGAGAAGATCTTTAACATGTACAAGTTCAGGACAATGACAGATAAGAGGGATGCGGATGGAAAGCTTCTTCCGGACAGTGAGAGACTGACTTCTTTTGGGAAGCTTTTGAGGAAGACAAGCCTTGATGAGCTGCCGGAGCTCTTTTGCATCCTCAAAGGAGACATGAGTTTTATCGGTCCAAGGCCGCTTCTTGTGGAATACCTTCCCTACTACACAGAGAGGGAGAGGCTCAGACACACGGTAAGGCCCGGGCTTACGGGGCTTGCTCAGGCCAGCGGCAGGAACACAGTGGATTGGGATACAAGGTTTGAGCTGGATGCAGTGTATGTGGAGAATCTCAGTTTTATGATGGACTTAAAGGTAATTGCCATGACCGTAAAGACAGTGCTGTGTCATTCGGATCAGGTGGCCGACGACACCAACAAGGTGGAGGGCAACTTTGCAAAAATAAGACAGGAACGACTTGACAGGACAGGGAAGCTTAAGGAGGAGTGATCATATGCCAACAAATATTCTCATACTCAGCAGCGGAACAAGAAACAAGGTGGTTCAGTATTTTAAGAGAGAGATGGCAGGAAAGGTATTTGCCACGGACTGCTCCAACCTGGGGCCTGCGGTTTATGACGCCGACGAGGCGAAGATCGTACCAAGGATTGATGCGCCGGGTTATATCGATGAGATCCTTTCAATCTGCAAAAAGGAGAACATAAAAGGAGTCTTAAGCCTCATAGATCCGGAGCTGTCACTTATTGCAAAGAATGCGGACAGATTTGAGGCGATCGGTGTGACCCCCATTGTTTCATCCTATGAGCTGTGCGAGACGAGTCTGGACAAATTCAGGATGTACGATATGCTCTGTAAGCTGGGGATTCCAACCGGCGTATGCTACCCTTCAATAGATATCTTCGAGGCCTCCAGGCAGGCTGGGGAGGTGGATTATCCCGTATTTGTCAAGCCTCAGAAGGGAAGCGCCTCGATAAACATCAATGAGGTCAGGTCAAAAGAGATGCTGACAGCTCTTTTCCATGACTATGACGGGCTCATGATACAGGAGTACATGAGGGGACAGGAGTACGGAGCTGATGTTTACATCGATCTCATCTCCGGAAAATGCGTATCCATTTTCCTTAAGAAAAAGATAAAGATGAGGGCCGGAGAGACGGATAAGTCAGTGTCCTGCCATGATGAGAATCTCTTTTTCCAGATATCCGAGTTTGTTGAGAATGTGGGATACCGTGGCATGATAGACATCGACCTGTTCTACAACGAGGACGAGGACAAATGGTATCTGTCGGAAGTTAACCCGAGGTTTGGAGGCGGCTATCCACATGCATATGAGTGCGGAGTCAATTTCCCAAAACTTGTGATAAATAACCTTGAGGGCCGGGAGAATCCTGTTAACATAGGAGATTACAGAGACGGCATCTATATGATGAAGTACAACGAACTTAAGATGATACCTGAGGAGAATCTGGCACAATGAAGAAGGCACTGATACTTGCAAACTCATCTTCAGGTCTCTATGATTTCAGAAATGAGCTCCTCCTTGGCCTTATGCAGGAGGGATATGAGGTGTCCGTCAGCCTTCCGGATGACCGCAAGGTCAAAGAGCTAAAGGATGAGGGCGTTAAGGTAATCCACACCGAGATAAACAGAAGAGGCGTCAATCCGGTCCAGGATATGGCTCTGTACCGGGAATACAAAAGGCTCCTTAAGAGCGAAAGACCTGACGTGGTGATAACCTATACGATAAAGCCCAATATTTACGGCGGTTTTGCATGCCGGATGAAGAGGATTCCGTACATTTCCACGATAACCGGGCTTGGAAGTACATTTGAGCGCGGTGGAATCCTGCTTGGGATCATCGTGCTGATGTACAGGGCGGCGCTCAAATCCTGCGGATGTCTCTTTTTCCAGAACGATGAGAACAGGAAGATCTTTGAGGAGCATGGAATCCGTGGAAGAAAGACCACAGTGGTGAGCGGATCGGGAGTTAACCTGTCAAAACACGCCTTTGAGGATTACCCGGGGCACAGCGACGGTGTGACAAGGTTTCTCTACATCGGAAGGCTTATGAAAGAAAAGGGATCCGAGGAGCTTTTGTATGCCGCCCGAAAGGGGCATGAGAAATACGGGGATGGCATATCTTTTGCGGCTGTGGGATATGCTGAAGATGACTTTGAAGAGAGGGCAAAAGAGGCTGAGAAGGAAGGGTATTTAAAGACAATACCATATCAGCTTGACATACATCCCTATATAAGAGAGTCTGATGCGGTTATCCATCCCTCCTATCACGAGGGCATGAGCAATGTCATCATGGAGGCTGCAGCCACCGGAAGACCTGTTATCACGACAGATATTCCTGGGTGCAGGGAGATCGTTGAGAGGGATGTGACGGGGCTTCTCTGTGAGCCCCGGTCGAAGGAAGCGCTTTATGAAGCGGTTGAGCGCTTCATGGAGATGCCGGCGGATGAACGCGCAGCGATGGGCAAGGCCGCCAGGCGCTATGTGGAGCAGAAATTTGACAGGCGTAGTATAATACAAGCGTATCTTGAGGAAATTAAGAAGCTTGTTAAATAAAACTTTTGGAGGAATAAATGATGGATCTTTATGAGAAGCTCCTTGCAGGAGAGGAGAAGCTTTCCCTTGTGGGACTTGGTTATGTCGGAATGCCTATTGCAGTGGCCTATGCCAGGAAGATCAAGGTTGTGGGCTATGATTTCAACGCAGAGAAGGTAGAACTTTATAAGAAGGGAATTGACCCCACAAGAGAAGTGGGCGACGATGCCATTAAGGAGACTACGGTTGAGTTTACTGCAGATCCCGAGAAACTTCGTGAGTGCAAATTCCATGTGGTTGCGGTTCCGACACCTGTAAATGACGACCATACACCTGACCTTACACCTGTTGAGGGCGCAAGTCACACCCTTGGCAAATACCTTACAAAGGGTTCAGTAGTTGTATATGAGTCAACGGTTTACCCCGGGGTTACCGAGGATATCTGTGTTCCGATCCTAGAGGCTGAGTCAGGACTTAAGTGCGGAGTGGACTTTAAGGTTGGATATTCACCTGAGCGTATCAATCCGGGTGACAAGGTTCACAGACTCGATACCATAACCAAGATAGTATCCGGAATGGATGAGGAGACACTCGAGACGGTTGCCAGGGTATACAGCCTTGTTGCACTTGCAGGAGTATACAAGGCTCAGTCGATCAAGGTTGCTGAGGCTGCCAAGGTAATTGAGAACAGCCAGAGAGATATCAATATTGCTTTCATGAACGAGCTGTCCATGATCTTCCATCGCATGGGCATCGACACAAAGAGCGTCCTTGAGGCAGCAGGTACCAAGTGGAATTTCCTTCACTTCTTCCCCGGACTTGTTGGCGGACACTGCATCGGTGTTGATCCTTACTATCTGACCTACAAGGCAGAGGAGCTTGGATATCACTCACAGATAATCCTCTCCGGAAGACGTATCAACGATGATATGGGCAAATATATTGCAGAGTCTCTGGTTAAGCGCCTTATTGCCAATGACATATCAGTAAAGAATGCGAAAGTGGCAATCCTTGGATTTACCTTCAAGGAGAACTGCCCCGACACCAGGAACACCAAGGTTATCGATATCTACAGAGAGCTGGGCGAGTATGGAATAACACCTGTTGTTGTAGATCCCCAGGCTGATGCCGCTGAGGCAAAGCGCCTCTATGGCATTGAATTTGACGATCTTACAGCTGTTAAGGATATGGATGCGGTTATTGTTGCCGTTGCCCATGAGGATTTCAAGGACTACAGACCTGAGGATATTGCAGCTTTCTACAATGCATCACATAAGACAAAGGTATTCATGGATCTCAAGGGAATCTACAACCTTGAGGACTACAAGGCCCTGGAATTCGACTACTGGCGCCTGTAAGTGAGACATGCGAATAAAAAGAAGGCCTGTGAGTGCTGGATCGTCAGGGGGATAACACTTCTTGCGGTGATTGCCATTGCGGTTTTGATGTTCATTATTGGAAGAGGCCACACCATCTACTTCGACAATAAGGCTCCTGAAGCAGGTGGAGAGGGGATCGAGGTTCCCTACAACATGGATGGAGTTATCCTCAACCTGCCTGCGATGCTTGCAGGAAGGCGGGAACAGTTAAGGATTTCGCACCCGGATGTGGTGTCAACTAAATTTTGTCTTGCAAAGGACAGGAAATCTTCGTATTTGACGGGAATTTCCTGTCCTTTTTGATACAAAAGCAAGGAAGGTGATGACAACGAAACACCATGTTTTTCATCATAACTAGACATTTCGGGCCAAGAAGATTATATTTATAAGATAGAATTGCGTTAAGTGTGGCTTCCTGAATGCAAAGGGAAGGCAACCCGGAAGCCAAAAAGAATAAAAAGAGAAAGAAGATTATTATCATGGGATTCAGGGAATTAAAGTTTGATGAGAATTCAGTTTTTCTGGTGACCGGCGGTGCCGGCTTTATCGGATCCAACATCTGTGAGGCACTGCTTGATATGGGCCTTGCCGTGAGGTGCATGGACAATCTGTCCACGGGACATATCGAGAACATCGAGCTATTTATGGACAATCCGAAGTTCACCTTCCTCAAGGAGGACATCAGGGATCTTGATGCCTGCATGAAGGCAACCGAAGGCGCAACCTACGTTCTCAACGAGGCAGCCTGGGGAAGCGTTCCAAGGAGTATTGAGATGCCCCTTCTCTACGAGGAGATCAACATCAGGGGAACTCTTAACATGATGGAGGCATCCAGACAGAACGGTGTAAAGAAGTTCGTCTACGCCTCAAGTTCATCGGTATATGGTGACTCTACTACACTTCCCAAGAGGGAAGGACAGGAGGGCAACGTTCTTTCTCCTTATGCTCTCACCAAGAAGACCGACGAGGAGTACGGCAAGCTCTACAAGAAGCTTTACGGCCTTGACACCTACGGACTCAGATACTTCAACGTGTTCGGAAGACGCCAGGATCCGAACGGAGCTTATGCCGCCGTTATCCCTAAGTTCCTCAGGCAGCTTATGAACGGCGAGACTCCCACAATCAATGGTGATGGCAAACAGTCCCGCGATTTTACATATGTCGACAACGTAATCGAAGGGAACCTGCGTGCCTGCCTTGCTTCGTCCGATGCGGCCGGAGAGGCCTACAATATCGGAGCCGGCGGAAGAGAGTTTCTCATCGATGTATACCATCATCTGACAGAAGCCGTCGGAGTTGATGTGGAGCCCATCTTCGGACCGCCGAGAGCCGGAGATATCAGGGATTCCAATGCAGACATCTCCAAGGCAAGGAAGATGCTGGGGTATGATCCTTCCTATGACTTCAAGGCAGGCATCGAGCTGGCCATCGACTGGTATAAGAAAAACCTATAAGGAAGTATAAAGAGCATGCGCATTGCAATACGAATGGACGACATAACACCGGACATGGACTGGAAGAAATTCCTGCGCTTCAAGGAAATCCTTGATGACTGCGGGATCTGTCCGCTTATCGGTGTCGTACCCGACAACAGGGATAAAAAGCTAAGGATAGATCCGCCCCGTGAGGACTTCTGGGAGTATGTGAAGGGGCTTCAGGAGCATGGCTGGGTCATTGCCATGCACGGCCTCAATCACCTCTATACAACCAGGAATCCCGGAATGTTCCCCATTGGAGGTAAGTCTGAGTTCGCGGGACTATCCTATGTGCGGCAGGACGAGATGATAAGGGAAGGCAAAAGAATCCTCGAATCCAGGGGGATTGTCACTGATATCTTCATGGCGCCGTCACACTCTTTTGACAAAAACACTCTGAGAGCACTTAAGAAAAACGGATTTTACGTCGTGACGGACGGATTCGGGACAGGACCTTTCAGGACGGAGGATCTGATCTTTTATCCCATTTCAGTTAAGAGAAGCGCAAGCTTTGAGGATACAAGGGCGGGGATAGTTACCTTTGTCTATCACACGAACTCCATGAACGAAAAGGATTTTGAGAAACTGGAAAGCCTCATGGATTCCGGAAGGGTTGTTTCCTATACGGAGTTTAAAAAGCTTGAGATCAGGGACAGAAGCATTGTCGAGGAAGCGTCAGAGTTTGTGACTGCAAAGGCCAAGTACACCGTGATGCAGGTCAGGAAGCGCTTAAAAGGCTGAAGAAACATGATTTTACAGTATAAAAGGTGAGGAATATGGAAGAAGGTTACGGACAGATCCGAGTGCTGCATGTCCTTGGGGGATTGGGACTTGGCGGAGCCGAGTGCAGGATAATGGATCTATACAGAAATATGGACAGGGACAGGATTCAGTTTGACTTTCTTGTCCACTGCTCTGCTGAGAAGACGGGGAAAAAGAGTCCTACATCCGATGAACTGATGAATGTCCGCGAGCCGGACTATTTTGATAACAGCGTATACAAGCTTGGGGGAAGGATATTCTGTCTCCCTAAGTTTACAGGAACCAATCTTCTGGAGTACAGAAACGCGATAAGGCGTTTTTTTGAAGAACATGCCAATGAGTGGAAGGTTGTGCAGGGACATATGACAAGTACCGCTGCGATTTACCTTCCGATTGCCAAAAAGGCCGGAATACCCATCTGCGTAGCTCACGCAAGAAGCGCAGGTGTGGACAACGGCATAAAGGGTATTGCCACAAGATTTTTAAGGACCCCCCTGCAGAGAGAGGGCGTAACTGACTATAATTTCGCCTGCTCAAGAGAGGCAGGCATTTCGGTCTTTGGCAGAGAGCTGGTCGACAGCGGCAGGGTGCGCATAATACCTAATGCAATAGACTTAAAGCGCTTTGCATACAACGAGGAGAAGAGAAACGCGATAAGGGCGGAACTTGGTGTCTCCAATGCACTTGTGATAGGACATGTGGGGAGCTTTCGCTACGCCAAGAACCACGAGTTCTTGCTCAATGTATTTGCCCAGGTCACGAGACTTCTTGACAATGACGATCTGAATCAGTACAGCATTCTCCACGGGATGAGAGTGAGACTTCTCATGCTGGGCAAGGGCCCTGAGATGGAGGATGTGATCAGGCTGTCCGAGAAGCTCCATATCAAGGACCGCTGCATATTTGCAGGGAATAAATCCAATGCCAGCGACTACTATCAGGCCATGGACTATTTCTGTTTTCCGTCGAGATACGAGGGACTTCCGGGAAGCGTGGTGGAGGCACAGGCTTCAGGCCTGCAGTGCCTTGTGTCTGATACCGTCACACCCGAAGTCAATGTCACTGAGCTGGTATCAATGATGAGTATCAATTCTGAGCCCAGAGACTGGGCGAGAAAGATCATAGATGATCTCCTTCTTCACGAGGACTACCAGACCGATGCACTGTCGGAGGAGATAAGAGTCAACCAGACCCTGACTCAGATTGCCGGTGAGCGCAGGGAGAGCATTTTTGAAACCGACGATACGCCTGATTTTGACATGCTTGATCAGGGGACAGGTTTCGATGCGCTCAATGTACCAAAGAAAGCCGAAAAGACACATCACCGCAGCATAGAGTATTCAATAGGAAACAGATCTGAGAGCTCCGAGTATATACTGGGGAAGTTAAGGGCTGCCGGCTTTGATGTGAAATCACAGGCTAAGATGATGGCTTTTTTCTATGAGAGAGGTCACTTTTAATGGATAACAGGAACAAAAAGAACCTGATGCTGATGGTGCCGATGCTCCATCAGGGAGGTTTTGAGAGGGTCTGCATCAAGACTGCAAGACTCCTTAAGGATTATTACAACATCAGTATTCTTATCTTCAGTTCAAAAGATATCAATTTTGATGTCACTGGGCTCAACGTTATTGACATAAATGTTCCTTCTAAGAAGGGCATTGTCAATAAGATACTGAATGTTTTTAAGAGAGTACAAAAGACACGCCGGATCAAGAAAGAGATGGGGATCGATGTATCCTACAGCTTTGGCAGCAGTGCCAACTATGTCAATGTGCTCTCAAGGGCCGGCGAGAAAGTGCTCACGGGACTTCGCTGTCAGACCGATATGGAGAACAAAAGGCAGGTCAAACTCTTTTGCAGGGGCTCGGATCAGGTGCTGTCATGTTCAAAAGAGATAGTCAGGCAGCTTGAGCGGGATTTTGATTACAGGAGAAGTACCTTCATATACAATCCTCTTGATGTAGAGGATGTGGAGAACAAGGGCGCATGTGTGCCTGAAGATTTTCCCTTTGCCGGCGATGGTATTCTGACTATTTCATGCATGGCGCGCAATGACTACATCAAGGGAATATGGCATCTCGTCAAGGCATTTGCTGTGGCTTCTACAAAGTTTCCCAATGCCAGACTCATTGTCCTTGGTGCCGGAAACTGGGATAAATACAGAGAACTTGCCGCTAAGCTTGGAGTAAAAGACAAGGTTGCATTTCCAGGCGTTAAGAAGAATCCATTTCCCTATGTTGCGGCTTCAGATATATATGTGTGCAGCTCCAACCACGAGGGATTTCCCAATGCGGTGCTTGAGGCCATGGCCCTCAAAAAGCCCCTTATATCTGCAGACTGCAAGACAGGTCCAAGAGAGATACTTCTGTCTGAAGATGAGTATGATGAGCTCATTTCCAAATATCCTGACGGCAGCAGCATAAGGGAAGTTGTAAGAGGCAGGTACGGAGTGCTCGTTCCTGATATGGACGAAGAAGAGAACTTCGATCCTGAAGTCTTTACAGATGGCGAGAGGATGCTTGCCCGTGTGATAGAGAACATGCTAGGCGACGACGGTCTTAGGGAGGAATACTCAAAGAAAGCCTACGAGAGGGCTCTTTTCTACACCCCGGATAAGTACAGAGAAAGTATTCATGAAATTTTGGAAAGGTATATGTGATGCATTACAAAGTAGTTGTTTTTGGAGTTAAGGACACATCGGAGAACATTATTGACTTTATTCAGAGGGATATCTGCCGGGTTGATCTGGTGATCACAATTGCGAGTAAGGTCCTTGAGCACAACCAGGTCTCGGGATACAAGGGACTTTCACACCTGACAGACACCTATGGTATGCCTGTATTTGAAGCAGACAGCTATTTTCTCAATGATGACAGGACAAGGCAGTTTATTTCAGAGAATACTTTTGACATAGGCATTGTCATGGGATGGCAGAGGCTCATACCAAAGGAAGTGCTTGATGCCTTCAGAGTGGGAATCTTCGGATTCCACGGAAACTGCGGATATCTTCCCTTCGGAAGAGGAAGGTCACCGCTTAACTGGTCGATGATACTTGGGGACACCAGATTTAACTTAAATCTCTTTAAGTATGATGAACATGCCGACAGTCCGAATGTATTTGCGACAGAGATGTTCCAGATCAATGAGCACGATGACATAAGAACTGCTCAGTACAAGAACATGATCTGCTCAAAGAACCTCATCAGAAAGCTTCTCACGACCTACCTTGAAAAGGGAGAGGTGCAGATCCACACGGATTCAAAAGACTTTGATTCATGGTACAATAAACGTACAGCGAAGGATGGAAGAATTGATTTCCACGACAGGACGAGGAACATCTATAACCTGATAAGGGGCGTTGCAGCGCCTTTTCCCGGAGCCTTCTGCTACGACGGAACTGAGTCGGACAGCCACAGGGTAACTGTCTGGGAAGCACATCCCTTTGATGAGATGATAGATTTTTCCAAATACGCTCCGGGCGAAGTTATAGATATCTTTGATGATAAGCTTGTGGTGAGAACCGTTGACGGTTCGCTTCTTATAGACAGATATGAAGCTGAGAATAAAATTAAAGTGGGGACTATCCTTACATGAAAACGATGGCATTTCATCTCAACTGCCTGGTACAGGGCGGCGCGGAGAGAGTGGTTTCCAACCTGGCTAATCAGTTTGCCAAGGAAGGAATAAAAGTATATGTAGCTACCGAATGGTATGACCGGGACGAATTTGAACTTGATGAAAGAGTTACAAGAGTTCACGTGGGCCTTCGGGAGGGCGATGAAAAGAAAAACAGAATAACCAAGTTCTTCCTCAGGGTGAAGTACTTGCGGGAATTCGTGAAGCAGTACCACCCGGACGTGCTGGTGGCCTTTGCGCAGAGAGCCAATTACAGGGCACTGATGGCGGCAGGAAAGAGTGATGTCCCTGTTGTTATTTCAGTAAGGACCGACCCGGTTGGACATTATGATGCATTTTCAGACAAGGTACAGATAAAGTGGCTCTTTCCGAGAGCTGCCGGCTGCGTATTCCAGACCACCGGGCAGAAGGAATTCTTTAAGCCGTATCTGCAGGACAATTCAACCATTATCCTTAATCCTGTAAATCCCAAGTACTTTGATGCTGAGCACCCGGCTGTTAAAGAGAAGACCGTGATGCATCATGCAAGACTGGTTGATTTCAAAAATCAGCCTCTTTTGTGCGAGGCATTTCTCGAGGTTCACAAAAAGCATCCCGAGTACAAACTTAAGATCTACGGTCCGGATTCTTTTGACGGCACCAAAGAAATACTTGATAAGATAATTGCAGACAACCATGCCGAGGACTATATCCTTTTGATGGGCGGCTCGGACAGCCTTGAGAAGGAGGTTCCAAAGGGCGAGATCTATGCCTTTACTTCTGACTGGGAGGGACTGCCCAATTCTCTTTTGGAGGCGATGGCCATGGGAATGCCAATAGTCGCAACCGACTGTCCCTGCGGAGGACCAAGGACGGTGATGACTGATGGTGAGAACGGACTTCTGGTCCCAATTAAGGACAAGGATGCCCTTGTGAAAGGGATGCTAAAGCTCATCGAGGACAAGGAACTGGCGGCCAGGCTTGGCAGAAATGCGGCAAGGATTAAAGAGATCACAAATGGAGAAGCCATCTTTGTTCAGTGGAGGGATTATCTGGACAAAGTCATTGAGAGAGCAGGAAGAAAATAAGAGACTGGAGGCTAAATATGTTTTCCTTTAATGATTACAGAGAGATCATAAGAATAATCAAAGAGAGCGGGCGCTATGCCACATATGAGGAGGCGCTTAACAAGGACGAGTTCATCATCATGCGCCATGACGTGGAATACTCGGTTGAGAGAGCTCATGCGCTTTCCAAGGTCGAGGAGAGCATGGACTTCAGATCTACATTCTTTTTCCAGTGGACCAATAACTCATACAACATTCTTTCGAGGAAGAACAGGGACATCCTGACAGATATGCATGAAAGAGGTCAGAATATCGGTCTTCACTTTGCACTTAACGGAATGACCGACATGAAGGTGATAAGAGAGAGGATCAAGCAGGAGATCCATATGCTCAGCGATATGCTCGGCTTTGAGATCAATTCTTTTTCCATTCACAGACCATCTCCAAGCGTACTTGCGGAGGATATCAAGCTTAACGGGATACTCAATGCCTACCAGGACGAGTTCTTTACTTTTGACCCCAAGGCCACTCCGGAGTCCAGGCTTGAGATCAAGTACATGTCGGATGCCAATCACATCTGGAGATACGGCTATCCGGACGAGGAGACCATTGCCAAACACGATAAGATACAGATTCTCACCCATCCGTTTGCCTGGACCAAGATGGGCTATGATAATCTGACCAACTACAAGACGCTTGTTAACGAGAAGTATACGGAGATGATCGATTCCATAGACAACGAGTGTAAGGATTTTGGACCGCTCAGGGATGAATTTGACATAAAACCTATGGAGACAGAGATCTGACGAAGGGAGCGCCCGGCTCAGAATAGAGGAATTTGACAAATGTGCGGCATATGTGGCTACGTATCCAAAAAAAGAATACCTGAAGAAAACCTGCGCATAATGAATGACACCATGTACCACAGAGGGCCTGATGATGCCGGTGTTGAGATATATGAGGGAGCGGGGGATTACTTTATCGGCTTTGCACACAGAAGACTTGCGATACTTGATCTTTCGCCTCTGGGGCACCAGCCCATGCACTCGTCTGACGGAAGAGTCTCTGTCGTGTTTAACGGTGAGATCTACAATTTCCTGGAACTGAAGGAGGAGCTTAAATACTATCCCTTCAAGACCAATTGCGATACGGAGGTGATCATAGCTGCTTACCTTCAGTGGGGAATTGATATGCTGGATCACATTCACGGAATGTTCGCCATCGCTATCTATGACAGGGCGAGCGGTGAAGTTTTCCTGGCCCGCGACAGGATCGGCAAGAAGCCGCTGTTCTACTGGGTGGATAACGGCAACCTTGTTTTTGCCTCGGAGCTTAAGCCCATCATGAAGTGTCCGGGATTTAAGGGAGAGATAAGAAGACAGCTCATTCCAAGGTTTTTGTACCAGCAGTATATAAGTGCTCCGGAGACGATATTTACCGATGTTTACAAGCTGGAGGCAGGATCAGCCCTGCGCTTTAAGGACGGCGAGATCAATAAGTGGAAATACTGGGACATCAAGGAAGTATATGCAAGTAAATCCGCCGACCCCGTGACAAACTATGAAGAGGCCAAAGAAGGACTGAAGGAGAGACTAAAAAAGTCAGTGGTATCCAGGATGATAGCTGATGTTCCGCTTGGGTGCTTCCTTTCGGGAGGGTATGATTCCTCTCTCGTGACAGCCATTGCCCAGGAATTCTCCGAGGAACCGGTTAAGACCTTCTGTATTGGTTTTGATGTTCCAAGCTATAATGAGGCAGAGTACGCCAAAGAGATAGCTGCGTACCTTGGAACCAACCACACGGAACTCTACATCTCGGAAAAGGAGATGTTTGATCTGGTGGCAAGTATACCTCAGTACTACGATGAACCTTTTGCGGATAACTCTGAGATACCATCAATGCTGGTGAGCAAGCTGGCCAAAAAAGATGTGACCGTGGCCCTTTCGGGAGACGGCGGAGATGAGTTTTTCTGCGGTTACAATATATATGACAACGTGGGACAGGCACAGAAGCTTGAGATTCCCGGCGCTATAGTCAATGCAATAGGTAAGATTCCTGTCGGAAGAGGTAAACTTATCGACAGGATGCCCTTCAGAGTCAGAGTTGTGGCAGGCAACAGAGATCCTGAGACCAAGACTCAGCTGGTGTCAGAAAGCTATGTGAGATCGGCCCATGCATTTGTTTCAGGAAGAGAGGTCCTTGACAGACCTGTCAGTGCATCTGAATACCTTGGCACCGATTTTAACTTAAGCAGTAACGAGGCACCGGTCCTGTATCCCTTTGAAACTGTCTATGGGGTAAAGAATTTTCAGATAAGGCGCATGCTCCTTGATATGGACACCTATCTTCCCGAAGATATTCTGGTCAAGATGGACAGGGCTTCCATGAAGTATTCCCTGGAGAACAGGTGTCCTATTATGGATACGGATGTGATGGAGTACTCTTTCAGAATCCCTCACAGGTTCAAGTACTGTCGAGGTGACAAGAAGCACATCCTCAAGGATATTGCATACGACTATATACCTAAGCAGCTGTTGGAGCGACCCAAGACCGGCTTTGGCGTACCCATGGATGCCTGGCTGAGAGGACCTTTGAAGGAGGCTCTTCTTGATTACAGCAGCACATCATTCCTTAAAAAGCAGGGAATATTTGATGCGGATTACGTATCAAAGTTTATAAATGACTACGTTGTTATGGGAGATGCAGGCCCGGCTACCGGTGCCAATTTCAGCAAGATAGCATGGTCCTTCTACATATTCCAGCAGTGGTACAGCTATCATATGTGACGCTGGCTGGTCGCGGGCCAGACCATTCCGATACAATGGCGGGAACAGTAATCTATTTCAGAAACTAAGGAGATTTAAAAATGACAAGAGAAGAAGTCTTTGAGAAACTGAACGAAGTGTTCAGGGATGTATTTGAGGATGAAGATATCACAGTTAACGATGCAACTACAGCAGATGACATTGAAGACTGGGATTCACTTGAGCACATCAACCTCATCAATGCCATCGAGCAGGAGTTTGGCATCAAGTTCAATATGGGCCAGATAGTGTCCATGAAGAATGTGGGTGAGATGGTGGATATCATCATCAGTAAACTTCAGTAAGGACAGAGCGATGAAAATACATCATGTGGGCTATCTTGCCAAAAACATCGGAAAGACTGAGAAAAAATTTCTTGAGCTCGGTTATGTGGTCGAGAAACCGTCAAGGTATGATGAGATCAGAAAATGCAATATTGAATTCCTGATAAACGGAGACTACAGGGTTGAACTTATCCAGCCTGTTAGTGAGGAGTCTCCAATGTATCCGCTGCTTAAAAGGTTTAAGAATTCACCCTATCACTTCTGCTATGAGGTGCAAAGCCTTGAAAGCGCTGTGGCTGAGCTTTCTGAAAACGGATACACCGTGATACAGGAACCTGAGACTGCGCCATGTATAGAGGGCAGAAAAGTAGTTTTCCTTAATAACATAAGCATGGGGATAATCGAACTTGTCGAACAGTAACAACTCGTTAAGACAAAAGCATATTGCATTATACATAGGCTCTCTTCAAAAAGGCGGTGCCGAGCGGGTTATGAGTAACCTTGCTGACTACTTTTTTGAAGCAGGCTTCAAGGTGACTCTTGTCACCACTTACCTTGCGCCCAACGAATACGAGGTGAGACATGCAGCCTGGAAGCCTGTTCCTGCGGGAGCACCGGGGGCTTCTATGGTTGCTGACCTGGATGAGAACCCTGCCTGGGTGGATCTGACAGGTGGTGAGAAGGACGGTATACAGCGGGTGTTCTCAGCTCTTTTGCGCGAGCAGCAAAAGGACAGGCTTACCAATCTTAAGCTGCGCCACAGGATCCTGAGAGATATCTGGCGCATGCTGCAGCCTGACGTGATCCTCAGTTTTATCGGTAAGAACAATATTATGGCACTCTCAACCGCAACAAGGGAAGGATTTAAGGTTGTGGTCTCTGTCAGGGCTGATCCTGACTGGGAATATAACACGCCGTCCCTTAAGGCCGGCATGCTCGCCAATTTTGGCAAGGCAGCAGGAATCGCTGTGCAGTCCAACGGGGCCAGAGAGAAGTTTCCCGGATATATCCGCAAGAAGTGCACGATCCTTCCAAACTCAATGGATCCGTCATTTGTAAGGAAGCGCTATATCGGAGAGCGGGAGAAGAAAATTGTCATGGTGGCGCGGCTTCACGAGAACAAGAACCAGGCACTTGTGATGGAAGCGTTCAAAGAAGCTACTAAAGACAGGTTTCAGGATTACCGACTTGTGTTCTACGGCGACGGCCCGGACAGGCTTAAGCTGCAGCGCCGTGCAGTAAGTCTCGGGATCGACTCAAGAGTGGAGTTTAAGGGCAACGTCAAACACGTTGCCGAGCACATAGAAAAGGCCAGAATATTCGTCCTGGCGTCCGGACACGAGGGAATGCCCAACTCTCTTATTGAGGCAATGTCACTCGGTCTTGCCTGCATATCGACTGATTGTCCCTGCGGAGGCCCAAGAGACCTCATTGAGGACAATGTAAACGGGCTTCTCATCCCGGTTGGCGATACCGGGGCACTTACAGATGCTCTCATAAGACTTCTTGAGAGCGAAGAACTCTGTAACCGCCTGGGAATTGCGGCAACAAAGGTTCAGGAGCGGTTTGCGCCCGATGTTGCCAATGCGAAGTGGAAGGAATATCTGGAGGAAATAATAGGTTAAAAAATGGCCCCGTCACAAGGGCCATTTTGTATTAGCGGCAATTTACGTGTATATAGCGGTTCTTTTGCCTGTAGTCGCTACTGACTTTAAGCCGGTAGGTTCTGTTACCTTCCGGATCTTCTGAAACAAGCTCAAATCCCTGAAGAGAATAGAAATCCTTCACCATCTTATTCTTGGCTGTGGGATAGTAGTAGCCGTATATGGTCCTGACACCTCGTGCCAGGGCTTTTTGGTGCAGTGCATCCATCATGGCAAATTCCATGTCGCGCTTAAGAACCCGGCAGCTCATGAGCCACAGGTCTATGTGAAGTTCGTCGTCTTTGATGTTTCCTGCAATAAGGGATACGATCCCGTTGTCGCCGAATTTGTCCTTAAGTCGTCCGTACAGGGTTATGACCTGGGGATCTTCGGCAGCGGCAAGGATGTCATCGGGGCTGTAGCGCCTGGTGGTGAGATTGAACTGGTTGCTCTTGTTGGTGAGCTGGGCAATCCTGGGAACATAGAGCTTCTCGAATGGCATTATGTCAGCTTCCATTTCAAGGCTGGTGAGATATTCGCCGTAATCCGCAAAGCTGACTTCTGCCTCTGTGCGCTTTTTGTTGGCTATGTACATCTCGTTCCTCTTTCTGTCATCCTCCGAGACGCTGGTTGCCTCAAAAAAGCCTGAGTGATCAAGAATCCTTATGTAGTGCTCCGGAGAGTCGAGTTCAGGGGCAGCAGCGCCTTTTATCTGACCTTCTATGATGGCTCTCTCTGCGGGGTTGTCATCCACAAATACCATGGAATCCGGGAGTATATTCAGCTCTTTTGCAATGGACTTCATATTCTCGCTCTTGGGATCCCAGTTGGCCTTTATTGCGACGAAATCTTCAGGCTTTAGAACTGCATCCGGGTGATTAAGACCTGCCAGGGCATTCTCTTCATCGTTCTTGGAATCGACAGTAAGGAGTATACCGATGTCTTTTTGCATCTTCACATAGCTTTGGAACTCTGAATATACCTGGCCCAGATTGGTCTCCTGCCCGATCTCTATCCCGTCTACACCGTCGTCTCCCACAACTCCGCCCCAGAGGGTGTTGTCCAGGTCGAGAACCAGGGCTTTTTTGTTTTTGCCGTAAATTGATTTTATGATATTGGCAACGGAAAAACTAAGCGTCGGTATGGCGGGTATGCACAGAGCATATTTGTACATGTGCCAGGCCTTGGGGTCTGACCACTCATCGAGGCCATAGCAGGAAGAGATATAGTTGATGTCGTTGATATAGAAACTTTCGGACCTGTCTGCTGCGCTCCTTGCGTAGGACGCAAACATTTCGTTGAGCCTGTTTATAAAAGACACACGGCCGTGAACATCAAAGGAATCTCTGTTCCCGAGGAGCCTGAAAAAGGGCGCTTCGAAATTGTTCTGTATTATGGGGCAGTGGTAGGTCTCAGTCAGTTTTTTCCACATGGATTCAAAGTGGTCATAGGTCTTCTGCAGCTTGCTGTCCACGTCCTGAGCGCTGTCATCCATGCCCGGGTAGTCTGTGATGTTGCGGTTTGATGTGTGGATGAAGATGATATCGGGTGCAAAAGAGCCAAGCTCCCCGGGGAACATCGCGTCCTGCCAGTACTGACCGTACTCGGATTCATAGAACTGTGGCTCGATTCCGTAATTTAAAAGAAACAGTTCCATGATCCTTATGATATCGTGGGTGGTGGAGCCGCCAAGTACTGCAATCTTCTTACGGATCCTGTCTGTACCGTCATTTAAAAGAGCTTTCTTAAGGCTCCTGGATTTCTTCATGATATAGTTGTTGTCAAAAGGGTATTCAAGTTCTTTCATATCTGAGGTCTCCTTCTATTCTTTAGTATATCACGGGCAGTACTTTTGACCCTATCATCATAACATAGAAAATGGTATAATTCTGTAAATGCTGAGGAAACAGCGTGTCCTTTGGGCGAAAACAAGAGGAATACTATGTGCGGAATTGCAGGACTTATAGGGTTTAAGGGCGATGCGGCTGCCAACATCCGTAAGATGAATGAGAGGATGCTGCACCGGGGGCCTGACGACGGCGGTGTTTATATAAGTGAAGATAAGAGCGTGGCGCTTGGACACAGGCGTCTTTCTATTGTTGACCTCTCCAAGAACGGTGCACAGCCGTTCGTATCTGCTTCGGGCAGGGATGTTATGGTCTACAACGGTGAGATCTATAACGCCGGCACGATCAAAAAGGACCTTGAAAAAGAGATTTTGTTCAGGAGCACTTCCGACACCGAAGTGCTGATTGAAGCCATCGAAAAATACGGGGTAGATAAGACTCTGACTATGGCAAAGGGCATGTTTGCCTTTGCTGTGTACGACAGCAGGGAAAAGACCATCACCCTGGGAAGGGACAGGATTGGAGAGAAGCCCCTTTACTATGGCTATGTCGGCGGAGCATTTGTTTTTGCCTCAGATGTTGGTTGCATCCGCTGCATTGACGGTTTTGACAATGGCATCAATGAGGATGTTCTTGATATCTATTTTGAGGATGGCTATATACCTGCGCCCTACTCAATCTACAAAGGGATATATAAGCTGGAGCCCGGAACGGTACTTACACTTGATATCAATACTCTCAAGTACAGGGTGCAGACTTATTACAGCCTTAAGGATGTGGCACTTAAGGGACAGCAGAATAAATTCAAGGGAAGTTTTCATGAGGCGTCCCTTGAGCTTGAAAGGCTTCTAAAGGAGTCGATAAAGGGACAGATGATAGCTGATGTTCCTCTGGGGGCATTTCTTTCTGCGGGGATAGACAGCTCTACCATAGTGTCCCTTATGCAGTCCATAGCTCCCGGTAAAGTCAGGACTTTTACCATAGGAATGGAGGATGAGAAGTACAACGAGGCGGTCTATGCAAAAGAGATAGCACATCACCTTGGGACTGAGCACACGGAGATCTACATATCCGATAAGGATGCAAGGGCAGTTGTCCCAAAGCTGCCTTTTATGTTTGGGGAGCCTTTTGCTGATTCCTCACAGATTCCCACCTATCTGGTGAGCAGGATGACCAGGAATCATGTTACGGTGTCGCTATCAGGTGACGGAGGAGATGAGCTCTTTTGCGGTTATAACTCATACGCCTCGGTGAGCCGCGTGTGGAATAAGATAAAGAAGATTCCCTACCCTCTAAGAAGAGCTGCAAGCTGGGCGCTTCTGGCGGGAATGGGTGATGACATAACAGGAAATGAATCTAAAGCGGAGCGCTATTTAAAAGCGAAATATCTGGGTGCAAGGTCCCCCTATGAACTCCATAAGTTTGAACATGAGACCGATCCCCTCATAGGTAAGATTGCATTGAAAAAGAGCGCACTTTCTTACAAGTGCATTGACCTTCCGGCTTCTTTCCTTGGAGAAGTCAATCACGAGACCATGCTGATGGACATGCTCCTTTATCACCCTGACGACATCCTTGTTAAAGTGGACAGGACAGCCATGGCCGTGTCACTGGAGACAAGGGTTCCCATGCTCGACAGAGATGTGGTTGATTTTGCATTTTCACTTCCCATTCAGTACCTTCGCGATGATAGCGCTGGCAAAAAGATACTCAGGGATGTATTATACCGTTATGTGCCCGGAGAGATGATGGAGAGGCCCAAGAAGGGATTTTCAATTCCGGTCCGCAAATGGCTTAAGAGCGGTGAGCTCAGAGACTGGGCAGAGGCACTTCTTAGCAAAGAAAAAATCAGGGCCATGGGTATACTTGATGCCGATGTGGTCGAAAGGATATGGACTGATTTTACCGAAAGAGGGATTTACAGGATCCAGATATGGTATATACTGATGTTCCTGCAGTGGTATGAAGATGAATACAGACGGGATAACTAAGCAATGAGCGTTACAAGCTTTTATTTTTTGTGCTTTTTTGCACTGACTTTAATTATATATTATCTTGTCCCTGTCTTTACAAAAGGCAGGGGACAGTGGGTTATACTGCTTTTGGGCAGCGCTTCTTACTATCTTCTTGCGGGTAACGGAGTCCTTATTCTGTACCCGGTTGTGGCATCACTTATCACCTGGGGGCTGCTTAAAGCTCTGTCTGCGACTTCCGATGAGAACATCAGGACAAGAAGACTGATCCTGATCGCGGAACTGACGGCTCTTCTGGGAGTGCTTGTGGTACTTAAGTATATTAAGCTTACAGGAACGGGGGCGCTCATGACACCTCTGGGGCTTTCTTTTTATACATTTATTCTCCTTGGGTATTTTATTGAAGTCTATAACGGACTCTCAGAGCCCTTGTCCGGCTTTCTTAAGACTTCCCTCTACGGCCTGTATTTTCCCGTCATGATATCCGGCCCGATATTTAAATCGAGGGACATGCAGCAGCAGTTCTTTTGTGAGCATAAGCTTTGCTACAGGAATATCTGTTACGGCTCGCTGCGGATGCTCTGGGGCTTTTTTAAGGAGCTGGTCATTTCAGAGCGCCTTGCGACCATAGTCAACGAGATCTATGGCAACGACCGGAATTACCCCGGTTTATACATCATGATCGCGACAGTCGCATTTGCGCTGCAGCTCTACACAAACTTTTCGGGCTGCATGGACATAGTGATCGGAGTTTCCGAGTGCTTCGGAATAATGCTCCCCGAGAATTTCAGAACACCTTTTTTTGCCAAAAATATCAGCGAATACTGGAGAAGATGGCACATTACTCTGGGTGAGTGGATGAGAGAGAATGTCTTTTATCCGCTCCTGAGAACCGGAATGATCACATCTCTGGGGAAGAGCCTTAAGGGAAAGTTTGGCAAAAAGAAAGGCAAGCAGTATACAACTTATGTGGCCATGTTCATACTGTGGCTTTCTGTGGGACTGTGGCACGGCGGAGAGATGAAGTATGTCATAGGTTCCGGACTTCTTCATTGGGCTTACATAGTTGCAGGCGAGATAACTCTTCCCTTTTTCACCTGGCTGTTCGCGGATAAAATGCATATAGACTTAAAGAGCAGGGGAGCTGACTGCTTCAGGGTTGTCAGGACTTTTATTCTTGTGTGCATAGGTGACCTGTTCTTTCGATCTGACAATGTGCCTCATGCTCTAAGGCTTATCGGGGAGAGCTTTAGCACATTTAATCCCGGAATTCTTGTAGACGGGAGTCTGTTGAATCTCGGCCTTGATGTGGTTGAGTGGGGGATTCTTTTAGTATCGCTTGTTATTCTTGCCGCTGTTTCCGTAATGCAGTACAGAATTGAGACTTCGGCCGGGGAAGGCACTGCACGAAGCGTGAGGGAGTATATCTTTTCAAGGCCTGTTATTCTAAGGTGGGCTGTCATCATCGGCCTTTTGTTCTACTGCATTCTTCTGGCTGAATACGGTCCGGGATACAGCGCAGCTGAGTTTATATACAAGGATTTTTAAAGTATGACAAAGAAACAACTGTTAAAAAGTTTTATTTTCATAGTGCTGATCCTCTGGATGCTGGTCCATCTGACATATATCCTTCGGACCAACGGAGATGTGAAGGACAGATATGTGGGCTTTTATGCCGAGAAGAAAAATACCCTGGATGCGGTGTTTATCGGATCAAGTCCTCTGCCGGCCTGCATTGCAACTCCCAAAATATACGCAGATACAGGAATAACCGTCTATCCGATTTCTTCAAATATGCAGAGGCCCGTTGCAACCAGGTATCTGGTGGAAGAGGTGTTAAAGCGCCAGAATCCCGAGCTTTTAATCTTTGAGATGAGGATGTGGACAGCAAGGGATGAGGATCTTCTGGGGAATATGGCTCACACCAGGGAAGTGACCGACAACCTTAAGTATTCGCTTAACAGGATCAGGGCCATAAATGCCATGGTTGATGACAAAGAGGAGAGGCTTACATATTATTTTGATATCTTCAAGTATCACTCAAACTGGAAGACGCTCTTTTTATGGAGCCAGTTCAGAACCCTTTTCTACGCCTATCCCGAAGACCTGAAGGGGCATGTGATAGAAACCGATGTGGGTCCTGCCGATAAGCCCTTTGTCACCGCACAAAGAGAGGCGATTCCCCCTGAGGAGGAAGAGTATCTGCTTGATCTTCTTGAATACATTGAAGAAAAGGGGCTCAATGCACTTTTTGTTGTAACTCCTTATTCCGCGACGGAAGATGAGCAAAAGAAGATAAATTACATGTCGGATCTTATCACGGAGCACGGCTATCCGTTCCTTGACATGAATGGCTGCACGGATGAGATCGGGTTGGACTTTGAGACAGACATCAGGGATTACGGAACCCACACCAACATTCTGGGAGCTGAGAAAGTCACCGACTTTTTTGAGCAGTATCTCGTGGACAATTACAGAGCTTCCGGGAAGGGTCTCATATCAGACCATCGCGGCGACAGTCGCTACAGCTCATGGGATGAAGCCTTCGATAAATGGCAGCGGGACTGTGAGACTGCCAGGGACTTAGTCAGGAATAATATTGAGAACGGGATCTACTATGAGCTGGATGCAGAGTAGTATGATCAGCGCTGACTATATTTGTTGAACAGCTGTGACTGTGATATAATGTAAAGTGTATATGCATTTTTACGGAGGAGCTATGATCATAATTCAGCTTAAGGGCGGTCTGGGCAACCAGATGTTTCAGTATGCCCTGTACAGAGAACTTATACATAGGGGAAGAACGGTCAAGATTGACGATGAGACCGGCTTTGTAAATGATAAACTGAGAGTTCCGGTCCTCGACCGCTTCGGAGTAGAGTACGAGAGAGCGACCAGGGATGAGATAGTTAAGATGACCGACTCCAGGATGGACATCTTCAGTCGCATAAGAAGAAAACTCACAGGCCGTAAGACCTACAGGATCGATGAGCAGGAAGGGATATTTGATCCTAAGATCCTTGAGGTGGAGGACGCATATCTTGTAGGATACTGGCAGTCGGAGAAGTATTTCCCGACTCCTGAGGTGGCAAGACTTATCCAGGAGACCTTTGGAAAGCGCCCCCAGGAGATCATGCACGACTCCGTGAGCTGGTCCACACTTCAGCAGATAGAGTGCTGTGAGTCTGTAAGCATACATGTGAGAAGAACCGATTATCTGGATGCAGAGCATATCAATATCCACAACCTCTGCTCTGAGCAGTATTACAAGAATGCAATCAGCTTGGTGAGGCAGAAATACCCCAATGCAGTATTCTTTATATTCACTGATGACAAGGAGTGGTGCAAAGAGCACTTCAAGGGGCACAATTTCATAAATGTAGAGCTTCAGGAGGGAGAGAACTCCGATGTGGCGGATCTTCTTCTCATGAGCAGATGCAAGCATCACATAATTGCCAACAGCTCTTTTTCATGGTGGTCGGCATGGCTTAATGACGCGCCCGAGAAGATGATCATTGCACCTGAGAAGTGGATCAACAACAAGAGGATGGATGACATCTATACTGATCGCATGACAAAGGTGGCACTGCAATGAGCGAAGCAAGGAAGGTCAGCCTTTTTTCCAAGATCAATTACATATTTGACAGAAAACAGAAAGGACAGCTTGTTTTACTGGCTGTCCTTATACTCATTGGGGGTGTTGTTGAAACCCTCGGTGTATCGATGATGATCCCGGTGATCTCGGTGATCCTTAATCCGGAGTCACTTCACAGGCAGATTGAGAAGTATCCGGCACTTAAGTCTGTAGTGGAAGGGTTGGGGCTTAACAGTGATCTTAAGCTTGCCAGTGCTCTGCTGATCATTCTTATCTTTCTTTTCATTTTCAAGAATCTGTACCTGCTGTTTCTGGTATACCGGCAGAATACTTTTATCTCCCGGGCAAGGAACGACATGATAAGCAGGGTCATGAGAGAATTTTTGAACAGGCCCTATGAGGACTATCTTGGAGCAGATATTCCAACGGTATTCAGGATAACAGACAGCGATATTCCCAAGACCTTTACACTTATGCTGTCTCTGCTCTCGCTTTCAACAGAGATGGTGGTTTCCATCTGTCTGGGAATCGTGCTCTTATTTGTTAACTGGCAGATGACTGCCCTTATACTGGTGGTTCTGGTGATACTGACTCTTATCATCACAAGGGTCTTAAAGCCAAGACTCAACACCATCGGAAGGAAGAACCAGGAGACACAGTCAAGGATTGCCAAGTGGAGGCTTCAGGCAATCTACGGCCTCAAGGATGTCAAGGTACTTAACCGCCAGGATTTCTTTATACGCAACTACTATGAGCAGGGCAGGATCGGTGCTGATATCGACAGGAACTACACCGTCATGAACAACATCCCAAGGCTTCTTATTGAGACTGTTTTTATTGCGGTAGTTCTTCTGTATGTGCTGTTGTATCTTCTCGGGGGCGGCGATGCCAGGGCGCTTCTTCCGCAGATCACTGCCTTTGGTATGGCGGCAATTCGTATCATGCCATCTGCCAACAGGATCAATACGTACCTCACACAGATAGCCTACAACCAGTACAGCCTTGATTTCGTCTACGAGAACCTGACTGAGTCCATGAAGACCAACAAGGCCATGAGGGCGGAGAGAGCCAAGGTTGCAGGTCCGCCGCTTCACCTTGAAAAAGAGATAACCTTAAGGGATATCACATTTGCATACCCGGATTCAGACACCAATATCTTTACCGGGGCTGAGATGGTTGTTAAAAAGGGCCAGTCGGTGGGACTTATGGGACCTTCCGGCGCAGGAAAGTCCACCATTGTGGATATCCTTCTCGGACTTTTACATGTTAAGAAGGGCGAGATCCTCTGCGACGGCGCCAGCATTTTTTCCAACTACGAGTCCTGGCTTGCCCAGATCGGATACATCCCCCAGTCTATCTATCTGGTGGACGAGTCCATAAGAGAGAACATTGCCTTTGGTATCGACGCATCAGAGATTGATGACAACAGGATATGGGAAGTCATGGAGGAAGCCCAGCTTGCAGATTTTGTAAGAAGCCTTCCCGAAGGCCTTGATACCACCATAGGTGACAGGGGAGTAAGACTTTCCGGCGGTCAGAGACAGAGGATCGGTATAGCGAGAGCTCTTTATCACAACCCTGAGATACTGGTATTTGATGAGGCCACAAGCGCCCTGGACAATGAGACAGAGGCTGCGGTAATGGAGGCCATTAACAGCTTCCACGGCAAGAAGACCATGGTCATCATCGCCCACAGGCTCAACACCATCGAAAACTGCGATGTGATCTACGAGGTCAAGGACGAGAAGATAACGCGCACATCCCTGGAGGGACGCGCTGTAATACACTGAAGGATTGGTAATTTATGATAGGAACTGAGTTTATACCGGGCTATGGTTTGGGAAACCAGCTGTTTTTCTATATAGTCACCAGGTGTCTGGCCCTGGAAAAGGGTGTGGACTTCGGCTTTGTTAACCCCGGACAGATCGGGAACGTCGTTCATTCCAAGAAGGGGCTGTACTTCATGGATCCCATCGATATGGGCAAAGAGATCCCAAGGGAGGAAATGAAGAACTATAAGATCTATCATGAGCAGGACGACCGGCTCTATATGGGAAACTCCAGACATGATATGTCTAATGGCTGCTACATAAGCGGAGCGGACCCTCAGCTGTTCAAGGTTGAAGACGGAACCTTGATATATGGTAACATGCAGGATCAGTCGTACTTTGAGAAGTATCGGGACAGGATCAGAGAGTGGCTTCATGTCAGAGAAGATGCAGAGTCTTATGAGTACACTGCTGATGATATGTGCATAATAAACTTAAGAGGCGGAGAGTACACGGATCACCCGGAACTGTATCTGGACAGAAAGTACTTTTTAAATGCCATCAGGAATATGAAAAAGATAAATCCTGCAATGCGGTTTATGGTGGTTACCGAGGATGAAGAGGCAGCTAAAAAGGTCCTTCCGGAATATGAGTGCCATCATTTTGATATGGGTAAGGACTATGTAACACTTAAGAATGCAAGATACCTGATACTGTCCAATTCCTCTTTTTCACTGATGCCGGTCATGTCCAGCACGGAGCTTAAGTATGCCATAGCGCCCAAGTACTGGGCAAGACACAACATATCCGATGGATTCTGGTCGTCTGAACAGAATATTTATACTTTCCTGACTTATCAGGACAGGAAAGGCAGACTCTTTTCAGCTGATGAGTGCAGGAAGGAACTGGAGGAATATAAAGCAGTATCGAGCCTGTACAAGAGGCGCAACAGACGCCCGGGGAAGGTATGGGTATTTTTCCAGATCATCAGACGTAAATGCATCTATGGAGTTTTTTATTTTAAGAAGATTGTAAGGTCGCTGCTAAGGCGCAGCGGGCTGATCAAGACCTACAGGGCCTGAGATTGGAAGAATATGAGTACCGATAAGCTTAAACTGCCAAGTGTTACTCTGGTGGCAATGACAAGTGTAAATATATATGAGACCGTACAGGCCATGAAATACAGCATGCGTGGCATAGATTTCGGTGATGCTGTGCTGGTGACGGACAAAAAGCCCTTTTATCTGCCAAAGAGCATCAGGTACAGCCACACAGATAAGCTTGATTCAATTGACAAGTTCAACTATAAGATGGTCTATGAGCTCAAGGACCACATAAAGACAGATTTCTGCCTGGTAGTACACGCAGACGGATTTGTGATCCATCCGGAGAACTGGAGGGATGAGTTCCTTACCTACGACTACATCGGCTCTCCCTGGCCGCTGCCCAAAAACGACTACGCCTACAGGGACAGAAAGGGCGAGATCTGCAGAGTTGGCAACAGTGTATCCATCAGGTCCAAAAGGCTCCTTGAGTACCCCTCTCTTCGGGGACTTAAGTGGGAGAAGGTCTATGACGGCTTTTACAATGAGGATATTTTCCTGTGCTGTTACCACAAGAATGCCATGGAAGAAGAGGGCCTTAAGTGGGCACCTCTTGAGGTGGCGGTCAGGTTTGGAAGAGAGCATCCGCTGCCTGAGAACAAGGGGATAGAGCCCTTTGTCTTCCACAAATGGTGGGGAGAGAATGCCTCATATCCAAGGTTCTACAGCCCTAAGAAGAGATTCAAGATGGCTGTAAGACCCCTTTTGTTCTGGCGAAAGAGCGACAAGTGGAAGAAGGAGCACGGTATCACATGAGGTTTTCTGTTATTGTTCCTGTGTACAATGCGGATAAGCATCTTAGAAAGGCTGTGGACTCGGTGCTTAAGCAGGCCATGCAAAGCCGCTTCGAGGTTGAAATTATCCTGGTGGAGAACGGGTCAACGGATGGCTCTCCAAAGCTGTGCGACGATCTTTCTGCGGACTACCACTTTGTAACGGCACTTCACAGAGAGAAGATCGGAGCCTACGCCGCAAGGCGCCTTGGAATGGAGACTGCTTCAGGGGAGTGGCTTTTGTTTCTTGATGCGGATGATGCGCTGTGCGACGGTTCACTACATGCCCTGTATGAGTTTATAAGGAGCTTTGACCGGAAAGCTGCGGCTCCTGACTTGTTCTTTTACGATTACAAGAAGATCTCTCCTTCCGGGGAGAGCATAAGGACATTTCCGTTTGAAGCCGGACGAGTCTATGCGCAGGATGATAAAAAAGCTGTTTATGATGTGATGTGCAGCGGGGATCTGTTAAATCCCCTCTGGAATAAGTGCGTAAAAAGGGAACTTGCCCATGCTTCGCTGGCAGGAGACCACACCATATTTCTGAATCACGGTGAAGACCTTCTTCAGACAGCGCAGCTGATCGATAAGTCTGAGGGCATATCCTATCTTGACAGGGTCATCTACGGATATGTTACGGACAACTCAGGTCTTTCCGGCAGCTATCACAGGGAGTACCTTGACCACCAGATCACAGCCTGGGAGAGGTTCGATGATTTTGTGGCAGCCTGGGATAAGGGGAGCGGCTGTTATAAAAAGATTCTGGATGAGCGCAAATCACTGACCTGCAGTATTGCAGTCAAGAATCTGTTGATGTCTGATCTTAAAAAGTCTGATGTGTCAGAGCGGTTAAAAGAGATGCTGTCAGATTCTTTTTACCTTAAATATGCGTGCCTTGCCCTTCCAAAGTGGGCCTCGGAGGAAGATGCGTTTTTCCATGAACTGCAGATGGCCGGCAATCCATACAAGGCCATGATGGGATATCTTGGAAAGCACAGGATCAAGGCCTTTATCAAAGCGAGGATTAGAAAGTGAAAGTTTATGACTGTATCCCGTTCTTTAATGAACTGGACATTCTTGAGCTAAGGCTCAACATTTTAGATAAGTACGTAGACAAATTCATCATCGAGGAAGCTACCATGACTTTCTCTGGAGCTGAAAAGGACCTGTGCTTTGCGGCCAACAGGGACAGGTTCAGAAAGTTTCTTGACAGGATCGTCTATGTGACTGTGGACGATTCTCCAAGGACAGGCACCACTCATCAGAGGGATTACTTCCAGAAAAACCGCCTGATAGAGGGACTTAAGGAGGTTGGAGCCACAGCCGAAGACGTCATCATCTTCGGGGACTGCGATGAGATCCCCAACCCTGTTGAACTTGAGAAGATCATCAAAAACTTTGACAATACTAAGGTCTACCACCTGGCACAGAGGAATTTCTACGGCTTTCTCAACATGGAGGAGAAGTCCGGAAAGCTTCTTTCCATTACCAGAGAATTCCCTGATATTCCACAGAAGGAGAGGAAGTGGCTTGGAACTAAGGTCACGTCAATGCTCTGCATTCCCAAGGAGGGAATAGTAAGACTAAGGGATCTTTGCGAAGTTACGGATGACAACGCCGTCAGGGTGGCTGATGGCGGATGGCACTTCGGATACATGGGCGGAGACCACGAAACGGATCCTGTGAAGAGAATAGGAGTCAAGGTTAAGGCCGCAGCCCACCAGGAGTATAACGAGAGAGAGATCATTCTGGAGACCATGGACAGACTGGTTCTGGGGCAGGATATCTTCGGAAGAGATGCCAGGTTTGAGAGGGTCAGAATCGACAGCTCTTATCCTGAATATCTTGTTGATAATCTTGCGAAATATGAGCATCTTGTGATGCCGAAGATCACGTTGCTGTCCAGACTTTATCATGGTTTTGACCTTACAGTCGGAAGGTTTTTCAGAAAGGCCTTCAGAAAGATAAGGCGGACTTTATTCAGAGGAAACTGATGCTGGCTAAATTACTTACGGATGAAAACAGAAAAAAATCAGCGAATCTGCTCTTTTACATTGCGCTGACAATAGAACTCCTGATTATGCTTGTGGAAAAGAGTGAGCTTTCTTTTCCATATGAGAGCTATGTGTTTCGCCTGACTTTTTTGCTGACATTTCTGGCAGTTGCATTGATGAAGCATGATAAGAAAGAGCTTGTGCTTATCGCGGCAGCTTTGGCGTTTGGGGTTTTGTGCTACAGGATTTCGGGGAAAAATGATATCCTGAGGATATTTACCTTTCTTGCCGCCGCAAGGGATATAGATCTTAAGAGGGCGATGAAGTATTCTTTTTACTTCTGCCTCTCCGGGTATATAGTGATAGCGCTTCTGTCTGTCATTGGAGTACTTGGAAATGTCGCGCTTGTTGCCGATTATGGCAGGAGCGTTGGAGTGGAGACCAGATATGTGTACGGTTTCGGCCACCCCAACACTCTTCTTGGCTGCGTGTACTCACTTGTACTCATGTGGCTGTTCATCTATGGAGAGAAGGCGTCAGCTCTTCTATACGGCTCATTGATTGTGGTCTCCGGGATTGTTGCGGTGATCACTAAGTCAAGGACAGGGATTGCAATGCTGGCATTTACTCTTGTGCTGGCAGTTGTCATAAGAGTATTTCCGTCTCTTTCCAAAGTGAAGGTGCTGTACATACTGGAAATGCTGGTGACCCCGTTTTTGTGTATACTTCTGACAGTAATTGCGGCAGGATGCACTATGCAGAAGTACACCGGAGTACATTTTACTGATATTGGTTTCATAATCAAGAAATTCTGGAGACTTGAGAAAAGACTCAACTACAGGATGAGCAATCTCTACTACGGAGTCCCGGACCACGGAGGCATTCTGAGCAATTGGAAACTCATAGCAGGACGGGGAGCCGACGGATATTTTGATATGGGCTGGGCAAGACTCTTTTACTGGTATGGCATAATTCCTACTGTGGTGATCGCGGTACTCATAATCGTGCTTCTGTATGTCTGCATGATCAAAAAAGATGCCCGCAGCGCGCTGATCGTACTGTCGCTGTCCTTATATACAATAATCGAGGCAACTTTTGTAACCAGATATCTTGGCAGAGATTTTTTCCTCCTCATCGCAGGAGTTTATCTTGGATACTTTTTCAGGGACATCCTGTTTAAGTCAGATGATATGAAGGATAAAGCAAATGTCTGATAAACTGAGAAAAAAACTGTTCTATGTAACGGTCATCATCAATTTCATACTTGTGACCATTTATGAGTTCCTGACTCCCAATATGTCCGATGATATCATCTATAGTGACAGGGTGGCAGAGGCTTCCGGCTTTCTGGATCTCTTTGCGCAGGAATATGAGCATTACATTAATCACATAGGCAGAAGTATTGCACATATTATCCTCAGGTTTTTTCTGTACACCGGCAATAAAGCAGTATTCAACATCGCGGCCGGCCTGGCTTTTACACTGTTAACCCTTCTGGTATATCTGAATGTTTCTGCCAGGAAGGAATATGACCTTCGGGTGTATCTGGGTATAATGATGTTATTCTGGCTGTTCGAGCCAACGATATCAAACAGTGTTCTGTGGGAAACGGGAGCCTGCAATTATCTCTTCACTGCAGTGATAATGTTTGGGTACATTACTTTGTTCAGAAAGAAATTCAGGGAGAACTCTGCGTCCGGTATAGGGCTCTGCATCGGAATGTTCTTCTTTGGGCTTTTGGCCGGATGGTGCAACGAGAATTCATCGGGCGGAGTGATCCTCATGGTCGTTGTGCTTATGCTTGCAGCATGGCTGTCTGATAGATCTTTGTCCGGAATCAGAGCATGGATGGTTGCGGGGCTTGTCGGCAATATCACAGGTTTTCTTATCATGATCCTCTCACCCGGTAATACTTCAAGGGCTGAGGCAGCAGAAGAGGCTCACACAGGTATGGTGGCACTTGCTGCAAGATTCCTTAAGATCACACTGAATATCAAGGAGAACTACCTGCTTCTGGTGCTTGTATTTATGGTGATGGTCATTGCCATATGCTACCGCACAGGCAGTGCCGGGAAATTCTGGGAAACAGCTAAAGTGATGCTGCTTTTTGGATTTCTGTTTCTGGCAACCTGCTATGCACTCATCGCCGTTCCAGATTCACAGCTAAGGACCTACTATGGAGCGAGTCTGTTTCTGATGACAGGGATAATGGAAGGCTTTGCATATATCTGTAACAAAGGCTTTGATGAAGAGCTTGTTCAGATAGGAGCGACATCCCTTGTGGCAGTGCTTTCTGTTGTTTTCATACTGACCTATATACAGGAGGGGGCCAACCTTGCAAGGATCAAGAGGGAGTTTGATGAGCGTGACGCATATCTGACTGAGGCGGCCAAAGGCGAGGATATGGTAGTGGAGGCTCCGATGCTTAGGCCCCAGTGGCAGACCAGATATTCAATGGCCTACGAATCGGATTTTACCGAGGATAAGTTCAACTGGCTTAACCTCTCCTACAGTGAGCACTACGGACTGTGGTATATAATCGGTGTTGATAGGGAGACCTGGACAGCTTACTGATACTGTGCGGACTTTAATGAGGACCGCAAAGCTAAGATTTTGAGGAGTATTGGGCGCAAGCCTATGAAGTATGGGAGATAATAGGGAGAAATTTGTAAGCATAATAATTCCTGTCTATCAGGCCAAAGACACACTTAAGACGTGTGTCTTATCTTGTTTGGAGCAGAAGTTTGTCGAAAAGGGCGAGCTTGAGATAATCCTTGTGGATGACGAGTCCACGGACGGATCAGGGGAGATCTGCGACGAGCTTAAGGAGGAATACGGTGAGGAGATCATAAAGGTCTTTCACATCAAAAACATCGGAGTATCCCACGCAAGGAATGTGGGGCTTTCTGAAGCTACGGGGAGATTTGTCTCCTTTGTCGACTCCGATGACAAAGTCACTGAAATGTTTCTTGAGAATATGATGAAACGGGCGGATGAGTCCACAGCTCTTGTTGATGAAACAAGCGTCTATTCTTCAGCGGGCAAGATTACAGGCTTTCAGTACATAGAGAACGTCATCCTGGGAGGCAATACCCATGTCTGGGGCAAGCTCTATGACAGAAAGACTCTTTTTGAGAGCGGGGTGCGCTTCAGGGAGGATCTCACAATAGGCGAGGACCTGATTTTCATACTGGAGTATGCTCTTTACCTTAAGAAGACGCACTGCATTGTCTGCATACCGGAGGGCGACTACATATACACCTACAACCCCAAAGGCGCAATGAACAGCACTTTCAGGGAGAGCTATACGGATCAGTTTGCATGCTGGAAAAGGGCTTTTGACCTGCTTGAGCCATATCGCAGTGAAATCTCGGACAGGGCCTTTGTATCACTGGCTGCATCAAGGATAATGACTTCGCTTCTTGTTGTCGGTAAGGTTGCGGTTATTGCCCCGGACCAAAGAGATGAAGAAGTCTGCAAAAGAGCTGTCAGGGAGGCGGGAGAACAGATCAGCCGGGCGC
The DNA here is from genome assembly GCA_946546925.1 of uncultured Butyrivibrio sp. GTDB lineage: Bacteria > Bacillota > Clostridia > Lachnospirales > Lachnospiraceae > Butyrivibrio. The sequence continues at coordinate 10,596 of CAMNOS010000006.1, read as the reverse complement.
TTAAGACCCGAGGCGCATTCGGAGCTCTTTCCGCAGGATACAAGGTAAAGGTTCTGATCTTCAGGCTTAGCCCGCAGCTGTATCTTAGACTGTACAACAGACATAAGAAGGGATAGATGAGTATGGATCTTGGCAGACCGATAATTCTGTATATGCATGCAGGAAGCGGCAATCACGGGTGCGAGGCTATTGCGGACAGCACTGTGAGGCTTATAGAAGAAGAGCGCAAAAAGGACAGCGAGGGGAAGAGGTTCCCCCTTGTGATAGGAACCAACAGCGCCCTGGAAGACAGAAAGTACAGACTTGGCGAGCTGGAAAAAATGGGACTTTGCACCATTTCCGAGGAGCGGCACATCGACAGGAAGTTCATCGACCATGTGCTGTATTATGGCTACAGGAAGCTGACAGGGGACAGGGAGTCTTTTCTCAGGTACAGGTTCAGGGATGTGTTCAGGACCTATGAGGAGAAGTGCAGAGAGATGAACTGCAGTGCCTACGGGGCTTCTTCTGATGGCAAAAAGCCTCTTGCCGTATCGATAGGGGGCGACAACTACTGCTATCCCGAGATGGTATCAGACCTTATTCTTGCTCATAACGTGTTCAGGAAAAAGGGGTTTGAGACTGTATTGTGGGGGTGCTCAATTGAACCGTCTTCACTTAAGGATGCAGCTCTTTTGCAGGACCTTAAGAGCTACGAGAGGATATATGCCAGGGAGTCCATCACCTATAATGCACTTCTTGATGCCGGGATAGATAAGGACAGGCTCATCCTAAGGCGTGACCCCGCATTTGAGCTTTTGTGCGATGACGGGGCAGTCCCTTCAGATGTTCAGCAAGGTGAATATATCGGGATAAACTTAAGTCCCATGGTACTTGACCGTGCCGGGGACAGGGAGGCTGTAAAGGACAGTTACAGGAAGTTTATCAGATATATCCTTGATAACACGACCAGGAAGGTCCTTCTTGTACCACATGTTGTCTGGGCCAATAACGATGACAGAAAACCGCTGTCGGAGCTTTACGGCGAGTTTAAAGACACGAAAAGGGTGAGTCTTGTTGAGGATTCACCTGCGGAGGTATTAAAGGGATACATTTCCAGATGTGCCTTTTTTGTGGGGGCGAGAACCCACAGTACTATTGCGGCCTACAGCAGCGGAGTGCCGACATTGGTCATTGGGTATTCTGTCAAGAGCAGGGGAATTGCCACGGATCTCTTTGGTACAGACAAGGGGTATGTGCTGCCCGTGCAGGAGATAAGGGATACAGATTCGCTTATAAAGGCTTATGAGTGGATAATGAAGAACAAATAAAGTTTTGGGGGATTACTTATGGTAATAATTCAGATTGCAGGCGGTCTGGGGAACCAAATGCAGCAGTATGCGGTGTACCAGAAATTTCTTACTATGGGCAAGCAGGCCAAACTCGACCTGTCGTGGTTTGATGAGTCGGTTCAGAAAAACATGCTTGCGCCAAGAGAGTTTGAGCTTCCTCTTTTTAAAAATGTAACCTTTGAGGAGTGCAGCAAAGAAGAGAGAGATTACTTTTTAAAGCAGGGGCTTTTGGGGAAACTTAAGGGGAAAGTGACCAGGACTCTCGGGATAACGGATACGGACAATCCAAAGGTCTTTTGCGAGAGCAAAATGTACCACGAGGAGCTCTTTGACCTGGATGATATGTATATAACAGGATATTTTGCCTGTCAGAAATACTACGGGGATATTATGGACAGACTAAGGGACTGCTATGAGTTTCCGGACCACCCCGACGAGCTTTTGCATGCAAGGAACATGGCTCTTGTAGAGAAGATGGAAAAAGAATCCTCTGTGAGTGTACACATAAGAAGAGGCGACTATCTGGATCCGCCCAATTTTGCAATCCTTGGCAACATTGCCACCACGGAGTATTACGACAGCGCCATGGAGTACTTCAGACTCAAGGATGAGTCCACTCATTTCTATATATTTACAAGTGATCACGAGTACGCAAGGCAGAGGTACTCCGACGAGTCGAAGTATACCATTGTCGACTGGAACACCGGCAGGAACTCCGTGCAGGATCTGATGCTGATGAGCCACTGCAAGGGCAATATCTGTGCCAATTCAACCTTCAGCTTCTGGGGAGCAAGGCTGGGCAGAAGGCCTGACAGAGAGATCATACGAACCTATAAGATGAGGAACAACCAGCCGGTTTCACCTGATATCATGCATGATTACTGGAAGGGCTGGATCCTCATGGATGAGAAAGGAAGCATTGTTTAAAGTTTTATGAGTAGAGTGAAGTCTGCAACCAGGAATATCGCCTTTGGCTACGTTGGCCAGGTGGCTACAGCTCTGATGTCATTTGTGCTCAGAACTGTATTTATCATGCACCTGAGTGAGCAGCTCCTTGGAATCAACAGCACCTACACCAACGTGCTCTCCATCCTCAACATGGCAGAGCTTGGAATCGGAACAGCGCTTAATTTCAGTCTATACGGTCCTGTCGCCAGAGGTGAGAAGGAAAAGATAAAGTCCTACATGCAGCTGTACAGGAAGGCATATCTGGTCATCGCCGCAGTTGTTGCAGGGCTTGGACTTGCGCTCTCGCCTTTTTTGCGATTTCTGGTCAAAAATCCCGGGGATGTGTCCCTCAGGGATCTGACCCTCTTTTACTTCATATTTCTTTTTAATACCGTAAGCAGCTACTTTGTCGCTTACAAATACTCCCTCATAAATGCGGAGCAAAAGAACTATGTGCAGACCAACATAAATACTGTGACCAAGGTAGTGACGGTCCTCATTCAGATATTTGTGGTGGTCTTTACAGAGAACTTCTACCTGTTCCTTCTTACGGACGCTGCGGTGCAGCTCATTCAGAAGATCTTTGTATCAAGGCTCCTTGACAGGATGTACCCTTATCTTAAAGAAAAGGATGTCTTACCGCTGTCCAAAGAGGAGAGCGGAGAAGTCTGGAAAAAGACCAAGGCACTCGTGTTCCACAAGGTTGGAGATGTTGCAAGGCTACAGACCGATGCCCTCATTATCTCCAGTTTTATTGAGGTGGCAGCGTCCGGATATGTTGACAATTACAATCTGGTCATCAATTCTGTGTCCAACTTCGTAAACATAATCTTTAACTCTGTGATCTCAAGTTTTGGAAACCTCATCGCAACGGAAGGAAGGCAGAAGCAGTTCGATATGTTCAGGGTTTACAGGTTCTTTGCCTCCTGGATATACGGGTTTAGCTGTGTCGGATTCATGGTCCTTCTGACCCCTCTCATAAGTCTTCTCTGGGGCGAAAAGTGGGTTCTTGCCACTGCCCCGGTGTTCTGCATCCTGACAGACTACTATTTTAAGGGCGACAGGATAGTGCTAAGTAATTACAAGACCGCAGCCGGCGTATTTGAGCCGGACAAGTACCTGGCCCTGATCCAGGGCGCCGTGAACCTGGTGCTGTCAATTGCTCTGGTACAGACTCCTCTGGGACTTACGGGTATCTATATCGGAACCATAGTCTCGGGACTTATTGCCAATATCACTAAGCCCATTATCATTTACAAGACCTGCTTTGGAAAAAGCGCTTACGGATATTTCGTGGATTCATTCAAGTATCTGGCAAGTCTCGTGTCGGTACTTGTCATCTGCCTTCTGATCTCAAGGTATGTGCTTGCGAGCCTTTCCTTTGTGAGATTTTTTATAATGGTTGTTATCATAACTATTGTTTTTAATGGAGTGTATATTCTGCTGTACGGAAGAAGCGATGAGTTCAAGTATGTCTATGCCAGGATCAGACAGAAGCTTCTGAGACAGTAATTTTATGTGGGGTGCCGAGATGGGATGTGTTGCCGCCAAGGATGAAAAGTATACAGAACTTGTCAGGGAAACGATTCGTGAGCTTGACGGAGTGATGAAAGTATCACCAAAGGAGAGGGTAAAGGATCTGGCGAAGAGCGCTCTGGGCAGGTCTGTCAGAACCAAAGACCCGATGTTCTGGCCTGCGGGAATGCTTCTTCTTGGCCTTGCAGGTGCCAGGAATGTGCTGGCTTCATGTGCTTTGGAGGATACAGGAGCCCTCATTGGGGATATTGATGCCGCTGTCCTTTCTCACCTTAAGCTTTGGAAGGATAAGTACGACGGCAAGATCGAGTACATAGATGACGCCCTTGCCGCCGCTGCCCTCTTGAAAATGTCCTGTGGGGACGGAGACAGAGGGACATTTTTGGAGACTAAGCCTGGGGACGGAAGTTGCGCTACAATGCGAAATTTGGAGACTAAGCCCGGGGACGGAAGTTGTGCTACAATGCGAAAGTGCCCTCCGGGACAGGAATTATCCGGGCTCAGCAGGCTTTTTTCGGACAGAATGTATGACTATCTTCAGAACGCGCCCCGGGATGACGACGGGATCATAGTTTACAATGCCTCGAAAAGCAGCAGCATATTTGCTGACGGCATAGGTCAGACAGCGATGTTCCTAAGCCTCTACGGCAGATGCTTTGGAGAAGTCAGGGCACTTGACCTTGCCAGAAAGCAGCTTCTGGGCTTTAAGAAGAACGGAATGGATGAAAAGAGCCGCCTCCCCTATCACGGTTTTGGGTGCGGAGAGAATGGAAAAATTGAGAAAAAGGGCGTTCTGTCCTGGGGAAGAGCAGCGGGATGGCTTATAATGGGGCTTTCCGAGTATGTAAGAGCTTTGCCTTACTGCGGTGATGCACCGGCAGATACAGGCACAAACGAAGACCTCCTTCTTTTGGAGTGGTATAAAGAGCTGTCCGGAACTCTTTTGACATACATGCGTCCCGACGGAGGATATTCATGGCAGATTCAGGCAATTGACGGTCATCTTGACACCTCTGCCACAGGGATGATCCTGTACGGGCTTCTGAACGGCCCTGATAGACCAGATGCAGCAACTGCTGACGAAGAGATGGCAAAAGAAAACAAAGAGGCAGCAAGGTCATCCGCAGATTGTGAGAAGGCTGCTGCCCTTGGAAAAAAACTGTTTGACAGTAAGACCAAAGACGGGAAAGTCACAGATGCATTAAGTTCCTGCGATGACTTTGGAGTTCACTACCAGACATATGGACATTATCCGTGGGGACAGGGGGCAGGGCTTTCGTTTGTGTCTCTTTTTATGGAAAGACTTTGACGATAATTTCTTGGATTTTTGCGCAATTTTGTGTTATTCTATACGAGTTGCCATTTTTGGCAGCCTATATTATTTTCTTGGAGGCGGATTTTGGAACACAATACAAAAAGGAGCTCATTTTCGGGCAAAATCGGCTTTGTGCTGGCAGCTGCGGGAGCTTCTGTAGGACTTGGTAATATATGGAGGTTTCCTTATCTTTGCGCCAAATATGGCGGGGGAATCTTTCTTGTGATCTATATAATACTGGCTGTAACCTTCGGCTACACTATGATAATCGCGGAGACGGCACTTGGAAGAGCGAGTAATAAGAGCCCTGTGGGAGCTTATAAATACTTTACCGAAAACAGGTTTGTAAGGCTCGGAGGCTGGGTCAATGCGATCATTCCCATTCTGATCGTTCCCTACTACTCTGTTATAGGCGGATGGGTGTGCAAATACCTTTATGATTACATCTGCGTCGACCCTCAGACAATCGCTCAGGATGGATATTTCAGCGCTTTTATTTCGGACGGAGCACAGTCGGAATCCTGGTTCTGGGTGTTTGCGATAATTGTCCTTGCCATCATTTTTCTGGGAGTGAGGAAGGGAATAGAAACTGTGGCCAAGTTCATGATGCCGGTCCTTGCGGCCCTTGCTGTTGTTATCTGTATCTATTCCATGACAAGACCGGGGGCGCTTGAAGGTGTCAGGTACTGTCTGATACCTGATTTTAGCCGCTTTTCCATAATGACCTTTGTATCCGCTATGGGGCAGATGTTCTACTCGCTGTCAATTGCCATGGGAATCCTTATAACCTTCGGCTCTTATGTGAAAAAAGATGTCAGCATAGAAAAATCGACGGAACAGGTGGAAATATTTGACACGGCGATAGCAGTCATTGCAAGCCTGATGATAATCCCTGCAGTCTTTTCTTTTTCGGGTGGGAGCCCCGAGACACTTAAAGCAGGCCCGTCGCTGATGTTTATCACCATGCCCAAGATCTTTGCAAGCATGGGAATCGGGAGGCTGATAGGCATCCTCTTTTTCCTGCTTGTCCTTATTGCGGCAGTGACCAGTGCCATAGCTCTCTTGGAGAGCGCGGTAGCTACATTCAGCGATGAGTTCAAGTGGTCAAGGGCGCTTAGTACCAGTGTCATGTCGATCATTATGATATCCCTGGGAACGCTGTCGTCCCTTGGATATGGGCCGCTTGCGAACCTTACAGTATTTGGGATGCAGATGCTGGATTTCTTTGACTTTCTGACTAACTCTGTGATGATGCCGATAGCGGCTGTCTTTACATGCCACCTTGTGGTGAAGTACATGGGACTGGCGCTCGTGGCAGAGGAAGTTGAGCTTGGAGGCCATCCTTTCAAGCGAAAGGGCATGTTTAATTTCATGATCAGGTTCATGTGTCCTTTGTTTGTACTGATCATTCTGATCAGTTCCATTGCCGGTGTTCTCGGCCTTATAGAGATCTGATTTGTGGGGGCTTCTTTTGAGGTCCCTTTTTCCATGCACTTTTAACAAAAATTTAATAATAAAATATAAGATTTTGTACAATTGACATCACCCTCTTCGGACACGTATAATTTATGCTATCAAAGTTAACCGATTAACTTATTTTGTAACCAGTTTGTGTGCGATGCCCCGATCATGCATTGTACCTTGCAAACACAGTATTTGGAGGCGATGGAGGACATATGAAAAGAGTTAAGCTGTGGACAAAAACCCTTGCGGCAGCAGGCCTTAGTCTGTCTATTTTTTTGAGTTCTTTTGGAAACGTTACCGGAGTTATGGCGGCGGACGCATCAGCGGATCAGGAACTGCCGGCAGTAGAGCAGACAAAAGACGATGCCGAGAACAACATGGATAATAACAAGGCTGCTGATGAAAATGAGGATGCAGAAGATCTGACCAATCTTTCAGATGATGAAAAAAAGGATGAGGATAATGCTGATCCTTTGGAACAGGAAGAGGAATCTGAAGAGCTCATAGATGAAGCTGGGGAAGACGAAGAGCTGATCGACATGGACGGCGAAGAATATGATATCGAGAAGCAGGAAGATCAGGAAGAAGACAAGAAGGATGAAAAGACTTCCAATTACGCTCCCAGAGAAAAGAGAGAATCGGACAACGCATCGGTCAACAGGGACAATATACATGATGGCGCTATTTTACAGGCATTCTGCTGGAGCTTCAACACTATAGCAGACAACATGGAAGCAATAGCTGATGCAGGATATACAGCGGTTCAGACTTCACCGGCCAATGAATGCCTTGCTACAGATACAGGAATGAATCTCCACGGCCCGAACGGAATGTGGTACTACCACTATCAGCCCACGGACTGGGTTATCGGCAATTACCAGCTGGGAACAAGGGAAGAATTCAAGCACATGTGTGATGTTGCTGATGAGTACGGCGTTGCCGTAATTGTGGATATTCTTCCCAACCACACAACACCTTCGTCGTCACAGGTGTCACAGAGTCTGATAGATGCTGCAGGAGGGTTTGACAGTCTGTATCACACAACAGGCAAGCTTGCAGGAGGATATTCTGACAGGGTAGAGCTCACATACTATGCGATGGGCGGTCTTCCAGATGTAGATACCGAGAACGAGGGATTCCAGAAATACTTCTATGAATACCTCAAGGACTGCGTATATCTTGGCGCTGACGGATTCAGAATAGATACAGCCAAGCACATCGCACTTCCGGACGATCCGGTACCTTCAGACTATGCAGATGATGCTGACAGAAATACTTTCTATCCCAATATGAGAGAAGCTCTCAACGAATATTCGGAAGAAGTTGGAACAAAGAGCTACGACGATCTCTTTGTATACGGAGAGGTTCTTCAGGGAACAGGAGCAAGGATTCCTGCTTATCAGGAGTACATCGGAGGCACAACCGCAAGCAACTACGGAGCTAATCTTCGTTCAGCTCTTGCAAGCGGCAATCTCACAGCAAGTAAGATAACTGATTACCAGATCAGCGATGAGACAGTAAACGGAAGAACCTATTCAGCTGATACTGAGAAGCTCATCACATGGGTTGAGTCACATGACAACTATATGAATGACAGCGAGAGCTGCTGGAAGTCAATTAACGATGAGCAGGTAATCCTCGGATGGTCCTATATCAGCGCAAGGAAGGACGGAACACCGCTGTTCTTCTCAAGACCCAATAACAGTTCCAAGGACAATCCTTACGGTGATAACCTCATAGGTGCTGCAGGAAGTGATATCTATAAAGCACCTGAGGTAAAGGCGGTTAATCTTTTCCGCAGACAGATGCTTGATGCTGACGAGTATGTGTCTAACCCCGGCGACAACATCCAGACCGTAATGGTTGAGAGAATCGGTGAGGACGTGCAGGGTGCAGTACTTATCAACAGCGCAGCAGTAAGGACATCAATTGTTTCCGATACAAGACTTGCAGACGGAACCTACCCCAACATGGTTGAGGGAAGCGATGAGATCTTCCTGGTAAAAGACGGTGTGCTCTACGGAAGTGTAGGAGCAAGATCTGTTGTAGTTCTCTCCGAGAGAGAAGAGGGAACAGGAACTGTTGTATCCTTCTACAATTCAGAGAATTGGGGAAGTGTAGTTGCAAGGGTTGACGGATCTGATGAAACTCTTTCAACAGTTGATGACAACGACGGATGGCACTGGGCAACTGTACTTGACGATGAGTTCGAGATCACCTTTGAGGACGGAAACGGCGCTGTTTCTCCCGTATACTCAGTAAGCCCTCAGACAGGCACATTTGCTACATTTGACAGCACAACACTCTACAGCTCCAAAAAGGAAGCTGAAGAGGCTATTGGAATTCATACATATCCTGTTTACTTCTTCGGTACAGAAGGCTGGGCCAATGTCAATGCTTATGGATGGCTTTCTGACGGAACCCAGATCTTTGGAGGATGGCCCGGCACCGGAGCTGCAAACGAGGGCGATGGCTGGTGGCGTGGAGACGTCAAGGTTAAGGGAGATATTGATTCCTTTAACGTCATCTTCAATAACGGCGGCGACAAACAGACAGTTAACATCGAGGGTATAACCCCTGACAGCACTGATATCTATATTGCGGGAGATGCTGAGAGGTCTTCCGGTCAGCTTCAGATCGACAGATACACAAGCAAGGAAGCAGCAGAGGAAGCGCTTGGAGTATCAGACAGCTACACAACAGCATACTTCTACAACACACAGGGGTGGGAAAAAGTCTGTGCATACTCATGGGGCGCAGCTTCACTTGGAGAGTGGCCCGGAACTGAGATGACTCAGGAAGAAGATGGCTGGTATAAGATAGTACTTCCTGCCGGAGCAGGTGAGGAGCTCAATATCATCTTCAATAACGGCGATAACGGCAAGCAGACCAGCGATATGAAGATCACTGACATGAAGTACAGATTCTTCCTTCACAACGGAATCGGTTTCCAGAAGTACGGCTCCAAGAAGGATGCACTTGCAGCAATAGCTGAAGGAGAAGATGTAGCTTACAGCACTGTTTATTTCTACAATGAGTCAGCAGATGATGATAACTGGAAGGACATTGCTCTTTACATCTACGGCGGAGAAAACGGTGAGTACAACAATCTCATCGGCGGATGGCCAGGAAAGCAGATGGACAGAGAAGAGGGTACCAACTGGTACACCACCACTGTTCCCACAAAGGCTATCGAGACCGGAACACTCACTTATATCTTTAACAACAATAACAATGGTTCACAGCTTGATGACAACAGGAACATCACTGCGGAAAAGAATTATTTCACAACAAGCAGCAGAGACAGCTTTACAAGCAAAGAAGAAGTTTACAGCTTCCTGGGAATCACGGCAGAAGAACCCGAGACACCTGTAGAACCCGAGACACCTGTAGATCCCGAGACACCTGTAGATCCCGAGACACCTGTAGATCCCGAGACACCTGTAGAACCCGAGACACCTGTAGAACCAGAAACACCTGCAGAGCCTGAGATTCCTGCGAAGGGTGAGTTTGTAACAAAGTGGGGCGTTACCTACTACGTAATGCCTGATGGATCCAAGGCCAGGGGACTTATGGTCATTGACGATGCAACATACTACTTCAAGAATAGCGGTGCAATGGTCAGGAATGCTTCAGCTACAGTAGATGGCAATACCTACTACTTCGGAAGAGACGGCAAGGCTATCAAGGGCTTTGCAGATATCCTTCTTTTCAGCTACTACTTTGATGAAAATGGTGTAATGCTGAAGAACACTCTTTTCACTGACAGCGGTTACACCTATTATGCAACAAAGAGCGGTCTTATCATGAAAGCCGGATTCGTAAACTTCAAGGACGGCACAAGATATTTTGACCTCCAGGGAAGAATGGTCAGGTCAAAGACAATAAGACTTCTGATCTTCTTCAAGTACACCTTCGATGAGAATGGAATTCTTGTAAAATAAACGAATAGCATCACAGATTTTGAGAGGCTGCGCATAGGATTTATGCGCAGTCTCTTTT